>JANXLP010000572.1 GCA_025355125.1 Opitutaceae bacterium
CTTAGAGGGCGTCTAAAAAGGTCTCCGATCTGGTCCGTCGTGGCATGGGCGTCCCGCCCATGTTCCGAACCCACGGGCGGGACGCCCGTGCCACTTTCGATCCGCCGCAGGCAACCCTACCTTTTTAGACGCCCTCTTAGAAACTTTCCGCGCTCAACCGACGAGTTTCGTAAGCTCCGCCACTTCGCCCAGCGGCAACTCGCGGCCTGCCTCGCCCGCGTATAAAAACACCGGACCGGCCTCGACCGTCACCTTGCCCGCGTGGAGTCGCACCACCGAGCCGTTGCCGATGCCGAGCACGATCTCGGAAGGATTGAGCCGCCGGTAGCCGCGAATCTTGTCCACGCGGCCCGCATACTCGGGCTCGCCCACCTTCGGATGGTGCGGATTAAAGACACACGGGAAAAACCCGAGCGCCGCGCGGCTCGGCACATCGACGACCGGAAAATCATTGGTGCAGCCGATATTGAGGCCCGCGATGTTCGCACCGGCGCTCGAACCGTTGAACAGCGCGCCCGCCATCACCTTCTCGCGGAGCAACGCCAGCTGGCCGGTTTCATACAGCGTGCGCAGCAACAGAAACGTGTCGCCGCCGCCCACGAAAAAGGCCTCAGCTTCCTCCACCTTCTTCATCGCCGCACGGCCTTCGTAGTGATGCAGCGATTCACCCACGTAACCGTCCTCCGCGAGCAACGGGAGCAGCTTTTTCTCCGCTCCGTCACGGTCCGCCGGGATCGACGCGTGCAAGATCAGCAGGATTTTTTTCGGCGCGCCGTAGTGCAGCTTGTGCGCCGCGCGCACCAGCGGGAGCAGCTTGCCATTCTGGGTGATCGTGCCGCCGCTCACCATCGCGGAAAGCCGCTGCGACTTGAACAAATTCGGGGCCGCCGGAAACGGCGCACGGTCGCCCGCCGCGGCGGTGACCCAGCGTGGCAGCGTGATCACAGCACCTGCGGCGGCGATGGTTTTGAAAAAAGAGCGGCGTGATTTCATACGTGAACCTAGCGACGGAAACACATTTCCCCACACGCTCAACTGCACACCACGTGCCGGTTAAATTTTCATCCATATTCATTTTGTGATTCATCGCCGCAGAAAATCATTTGGACCCATGCTTCACCCCACCCCGCGGCTTCGCACCGTCATGCTCGCCGTTTCGTTGCTCTTCCCCGCCCTTGTCCCGGCGCCATTCGCGGCGGAGCGCGTCGTCGATTTCCGCTACGGGATTCCCACGTGGCACCAGCCGCTCGGCATCCCCGAAGACTGGCACAAACCCATGGCCAACGAACGCGGCGCGCTCCTCTACGATTTCGGTCCCGGCCCCTACGTGCAGGGCCTCACGGTCGTCGAAGCCGGCGCCGAGGGCGCGCCGTTTACGTTCGCGCGCCAGCTCTTCGTCGAAGGCCCGCGCGTGCCCATCATGCGCTCCACCCTCACGCGCATTGGCGGCGTCATGGAGGTCACTACGTTTAACGTCGCCCCGGAAAAATCCGCCGAGTCCAGCGGCCGCACCAAAGACTACGAGCGTCTCGACGGCATCAGCGGCTCCCTCGATTGGGCCAAACCCGCCGCCGACGTTTCTCCCGAATTTCGCAACGTCGCCTGGGGCACCAACCGGCCCATCATCTATCGCATTCGCGTGCCGGCCGGCGCCAGCAAACGCATCATGCTCGGCTTTTGTGAGAGCTACAAAAACACCCTCTACCAGCGCACCGCCAACATGGAGGTCGAGGGCGCGCCCGCGCAGATCGTCGATCTCGCGCTCAACGCCCCGCACCACCAGCCCCAGGTGTTCCTCTTCGACGCCAACGACGCCGACGGCAACGGCTGGATCGACGTCAAAGTCTTCGCCCCGCAGGGCCAGGACCCCAACGCCACCCTCGCCACCATCGCCGTTTACGCGCCGGGCACCACGCTCACCCGGGGCGAGTTGATCGCCGGTTCCCGCGCCGAGAAGGACCGCGCCGAACTCCGCATCGCCTGCGGCACCGAAGTCCGCCGGCAGCCCGCGCGCACCGATATCCTGCACGCCACCTACACCGGCAACGCCCAGCCCGTGTTGCTCGTGAAGACCGGGCGCATGCTGACGCTGGACAAAGACGGCCTCGTTACGGAAAACGCCCAGCCGTTCATCGTCACGCAACCCGCCGCGACCAAGCTCGAGACCGCGGAGAAGGGCTGGAAGCTCAGCTTCCCCGCCGGCACAAAAGCGATCACCGCCTACGTGCTGTCCGGCGACACCGGCTCCCGCGATACGGCCGACGCCCGCAAGCTCACCGTCGCCACCGCGATTAAACAGACGACGGATCGCTGGTCCAAGTTCGCGATTCCCTACGACACCATCACCGTCGCCGATCCCGCGATCCAAAGCATGATCGATGCCTCGATCCGCACGCTCTACCAGTCGCGCGAAGTCATCAACGGCCAGACGCAGTTCAACTCCAGCTTCTCGCTCTACCGCGGCCTCTGGGCCGGTGACGCCGTTTACGTCACCAATCTCGCCTCCCATCTCGGCGATCCGAAATCCGCCCAGCAGACGCTTGACGCGCTCTTCAGCCATCAGCTCCCCAACGGCATCATCGACGAACTGCACCCGCAACAGATCTACCGCGCGACCGCCGAAGTCATCTGGGGCGTCGAACGCAGCGCGCAGATCACCGGCAACTGGAGCTACGCGAAATCGAAATGGCCGCAGATCGTCCTCGGCGTTGCCGGTATCCGCAGCCTGCGCGACCGGACGCTCGGAAATCCCGATGCGCCCTACCACGGAATGTTTCCACCCGGCTTCAGCGACGGCGGCATCATCGACATCGGCGCGGAATATTCCTCCGTGTATTGCGCGATCACCGGCCTCCGCTCCGCCGAACGCATCGCCACGCAGCTCGCTCACCCAAAGGAAGCCGCCGAGTTCCGTCAGCTCGCCGACGAGCTCTACACCGCCTTCGAGAAGAACCGCAAACGCGACCAGCGCCGCCTGCCCAACGGCATCCTCTACCTGCCCGTGCGCGTCGGCTACAAAGGCACGGACCCGATTCCCCAGCTCACGCAGTGGGCGTTCATGGATGCACATCTCAACGGCGAGGGCTGGATCACCGCCGAGCACGAGATCGTCAAAGGCACCCTCGCACTTCTCGAATCCGTCGAGAAACAGGGCATGCCTGTCAGCATGGGCTGGATGCCCGGCGGCAACTGGGCGGGCATGGGCATGTTCTACGCCTTCCAACCGCTCATCCTGAACCGCCCCGAAAAGACGGCCGATGTTCTCTACGCCACGGCCAACCACGCCTCGCGCGTCGGCACCTGGGTCGAGGAACAATCGCTCGTCGGCGAACCGCTCAAACTCGCGGGCGACCAGCCGCATAATTTCGCCTCCACGATGATGCCGCACCTCACCGCATCGATGCTCGCCTACGACCGCATGAACGTCGTTCACCTGCTCGGCGCCGTGCCGGCCGAATGGCTGAAGGCCGGCGCGGTCAACCGGCTCAACCAGTGGCACACCGGCGCGGGCACCGTCACCCTGGCGCTCACCGTTTCCGCCGACGGCAAGACCGCCTCACTCACCGTCGAGCCGATCATCCGCGCCGACAAAAACATCAGAATCGTGCTGCACACCAAGAGCCTCGAACTCGCCGGCTTCGCCGCTCCCGCCGACACGAAGGACAGCGTGATCGAAGTCATCCCCGGCCAGGCGCTCTCCCTGAACTTCGCGCGCACCGCGAAGTAAGACTGCCTACAAAAAACGCGCCGCTCACAAGGAGCGGCGCGTTTTTTTGCGAGCCGGCGCAAAATCCCGGCGGTCGCTCACTGCGCGTTTGCAGCTACAACGGTCTTCCCGCCGTCGCTCGCGGCGCTGCGGCTCAACTACCGATCATCAGCACCACCTTGAAGAAGATCAGGATGAAACCGACCAGGCCGCAGCAGGCGAGAAAGCCGAGTGCGTCCAGCTTGGTCCATTTCGTAAATTCCCAGTTGGATTTGGGGAAGAGTTTCAAGTGATCGTAACGCGTGGGGTTGTCGTAGCTGGCTTGCACCGCGAGCGCGTCCGCTTCCAAGGTGTCAGCGACGGGAGTTTTTAGGCGCACATAGAAACGCGCGACACGCCGCGGATCGGTCGGCTGGGTGAGGAGACTGACCACGATCAGAATGAAGATCGGGAGCAGCGCATCGACCACGTAGCGCGTGGTCATGAGCTGAGCCGCGTTGAACTTCGTCACATCCACGCCTAGCAGGGAAATGAGATAAACTTCAGTGCGAAAAAGTCCTTTGCCGGTTTTCGGCGAATTCAAATCCTTTGGATCAACCCGCACCACGCCTTCTTCGAAATAAACCGAAACGGGCTCTGTGCGTAACGTGCGTTGAATCGCGTCGCCCTCTGCCTTGGCGAGGCCGGACGCGACGTCGGCTGCGGTCGCCTTGGCGGAAACGGTGACAATGCGTTCATGCGTCATGACCGTGAGCGCGGGCGAACGCGCCAGGGCGGCGATGTTGGGCACGCACCACGGAATCAGTGCGACGAGGATCAGAGTCGCGATCACCTGCACGCGCACGGCGGTTTCGGTGACCCGTCGCCAGAGGTAGATGAGGGTGATCGGCGCACCCCAGATCACGAGCAGCACGATGGCGAATTTCAGCAGCGCCACGATGCTGTTGAGGTAAAGGCCCACCACCACACCCAGAGCGAGCACCAGCGGCACCGTCAGGCGCGCCACAAACACATAATGCGTCTCGGTCTTTCCGGGGAAGAGCGGCTCATAAAGATTCTTCACCACGAGGCCGGAGAAAACCACGGATTGCGCGCCGAGCCACGCCAGCTTGCCGCCGAGGATGCCGATAATCATCACGCCCACGAGGCCGACGGGCAAGAGTTCGCGCGTGAGCAAGCCCCAGACTTGATCGGGATCGGAAAGATTGGGCCCTAAGATTGCGATGCCGATCAGTCCGCAATAGCACCAAGCGATCGTGATAAAGCGCTTGCTGAAGCCGCCGGTGACGGGCCCGAGACGCGCAGCCAATTCGTTCTTCGCCGAACCGGCGATCGTCATGTTGGCCTGGGAGCCGACGATGCCAACCGCCTGAACGAGCAACAAGGAGGCGATGGAATACCAGGTGTATTCGCTGAGCCCACCGCCGCCAAAGAGGTTAAACATCACCTCCGGCACCTTCTCGTGCAGCGCCTGCACGCCGCCGATTTTCATCAGACCGAAGGGGATGAATATCACCGAAATCACAATCACGAGCACGGCTTGCACCGCATCCACCACCGCCGAGGCCTTGAGACCGCCGAGCATCACGAAGACCGCAACCAGACCGGTGGAGACCAGGTAGAATTGCACGGACTTGAGATAGGTGACGTAGGGCTGGAGTTCACCGCGCGTGTAGGAATCGTGCAGCAAATCGTAGCGAGTCGCACCGGCCTCCGAAAGTGCGCCCGTCTGGCGCTGTTTCCGCAGCTCGGAGAATTCATGAAAGTCCGCGACAGACTGTTTCTCCATCACCGAGTAAATTTCAGGGGCCTTGACCATCAGCGGCTGGAGCGTCTTCAGCGCGATGACGTTGCCGGCCGCAATACTCACGACGATGATCAGGATCGTGGTGATGGCGTAAAATGTCGCGAGAAACCGACGGCCGAAACGGTCCTGAAATAAATCGGCCATCGTGGTGAGCCGCACACGGCGGAACCACACGTAGCTGAACCAGTAGTAGGGCGTGAGAAACAGCGTGATCAACGCGAGCCACGAACCGCCAGCGCCCTGACGATACACCGAGCTCGCCGTCGTCGTCGCCTGACCGGGGTCCGCCATGTTGCCGAAGTTAAGGAAGAACTGAAACCACTTGCCCAGCGAGCGACCGCCGAGGAAGAAGTCGCCTTCTCCTTTCACGCCGTGCGAGAGCACTTTTCCGATCACGAGGACTGCGATGATGTAGAGAACAACGATGGTCGCATCGAGGGGGTGGAGGCCGAGTATGGTCGAGATCATGGGTAAACGGGGCTGGGTGTAACGGAGGCGAAAGAGTTAGCGTGCGGAAACGGGAGGCAAGGGCCAGAGGCCCATCGCGGCGAGACGCGGCTCAAGGCCGAACGTTTTTACCAAGGTCGCAATCTCGGCCGGAGTGCGGCGGGTCACGGGCAGCGACGGCTCGTCGGAGAGGAAAAGCGCGAGGGCGCCGATCGTCGCGGCTGATTCCGCAATCATCTTCGGGTCGCTCTTGTCGAAGGTGTCGGCGAGGTCGTGGTAATAGCGGTTCACCTCGCGGTCGATGTGCGCGCCCAATGTGATCACGCGCACGCCGTCGAGCTGGTAGGGCGTGTGATCGCTCGCGAGCCACGCGACGTTCTTCACGCCCTCGCGCAGACGCTCCACGGGGAGCGTCGCCGCGAAGCGCGTGAGCGCGGGCACGAGCGCCTCGTCGCCACAGGCGTTCACCGAAAGCGGGTAGCCGACCATGTCGAGATTCACCATCGCCGCGATGGATTCACCGCGCGCGACGCTGGCGGCGTGACGCGAGCCCCAGAGGCCCTGCTCCTCGCCGTTATACCAGATGAGTTCGATGGGGCGCAGCCGGTCGGCGGGATGGGCGGCGAGATATTTGGCGAGCGCGAAGAGCTGCGCGAGGCCGACCCCGTTATCCATCGCGCCCTGGCCGAGGTCCCACGAATCAAAGTGGGCGCCGAGGACAATTTTGTCCGCAGTGCGGCCGGGGAAACGGACGACAAGATTGGTCGTTTCGATCCGTTCGCAGTGCGAACGCGTGTGCATCTTCACGCGCACGGTCTGGCCGCGCGCGAGCAGGCGGCTGATCCATTTGCCCTCTTCCTGCACGAGGCTGTAAACGGGGATCTTCAACGGTTCGCCGGAAAAACCGCCGGTGCGAGCGAGCAACTGTCCGCCGCCCTCGCGGTTGATAAAGAGCACGCCTTTCATCCCGCGCTCGACTGCCGCCTTTTCGTAGAGTCCGCGTGGGACCGACGTATTGGCGGCGAGCAGGCCGATTTTTCCGCGCACCTCGATCTGGGCAAAATCCTCGTCGCGGCCCTGCCCGATATCGACGACCTCGGCCTCGAACGGCGCGTGCGGTTGCGTGTAGGAAAGCGCGGCGACACGGAGTCGGCGCGGCGAGGGCAAGGGCGCAAGCAGCGTCACTTCGTCGTCACCGCGCACCCAGCCGGGCATCGTGAATTTCTGCTGCTCCGGTTTGAGGCCGAGCGCGCTCAGCTCTTTGATGAGTGCCTTCATCGCCCCCTCGCTCGCGGGGC
>JANXLP010000583.1 GCA_025355125.1 Opitutaceae bacterium
AGCTGGCCGCGCAGGCGCAGGAAAAGCGCGACCGCGTAGGCGAGCCAGACGGCGATGGTGATGAGGATTTTGACGTAACTCGCGCTGGCGGGATCGCGCAGCCAATAGACGGAGCCGACGGCGAGCGAGGCTGCGAGAATGATGACACCGGCGGCGAGGAGGCGGAGGCCGATGTGGTCGAGATCGACCATTGACGGGAGAAACGAGAAGAGGCCGCCGAGGTGTTTCGATTTCAGCGAGAAATGTCGCAGCAACAGCATGAGCGAGGTGAGGGCGAGCAGCGCGAAGACGCCGTAGCTGAAGAGCGCGAGCGCGGCGTGCATTTCGATCCAGGGGTTTTGCCCGAAAATCCGGACGTGGCGCTCGGCATCCCAAGCGGGAATCGCGAGCGAGACGAGGGTGAGGACGGCGGCGAGGCACGCGGTGAAATAGCCGAGCACGCTGGAGCGAAAGGTGACGCCGACGACGAGATAGAGCGAGATGGCCGACCACGCGGTGAACTGGAAAAGCTCGAAGGTGTTGCCGAGGGGGCAGCCGCCGACCGCGCGACCACGTAGGGTCAGCCCGACGAGTTGCAGGAGGTAGCCAATGGCGGTGAGCGCATAGACGGCGACGCCGGAAGGCCGGCCGCGCCGCACGAGCGACCATGTGCCCAACACAAAGCCCGCGAGGTAGAACTCGGCGGCAAGCCAGAGCCATTGGCGGTCGGTGAGGGCGGCGCGCATGGAGGGTCCACGCTACGGCGGGTCGGGCGTGGGGCAAGTCCGGGGTGGGAGGGACGGCGGTCGGGTAGCATCGCGACCTCAGGGCGCGATGAGAGCGGGCACGGCGGGCCCGGAGGTCCCGCCGCTACCTCGGAGCGATGGCTCGACGGTGGTCGCGGCTACTTTTTCGGCGCCCACTGCGCGAGGAAGGCGTTGACCTTGGCGGGGTCGTGGGCGGATTTGCCGTCTTCGAGGGCGCCGGTCTCCTGCATCGTGAGTTTCTTGCCTGCGGGATTAAGGACGACGAGGACGGGCAGGCCTTCTTTCAGCGGATTATCGTAACGGAGATTGATGGAGTGGTTGCGCTTCTCGCCGTGGCGCCAGTTGGAGTCGATCAGGACGAGGACGTAGTTCTGCTTGAGGGAGGCGGCGACGGTGGCGTCGGTGGCGAAGGTGTGGTCAAGGCGGCGGCACCAGATGCACCAGTTGGCGCCGAACATGAGGAGGACGTTTTTATGCTCGGCCTTGGCCGTCGCGAGGGCGGCGGTGATCTGGGCCTCGCCGTCGGACTTCGGGTCGTAGAGATCAGGGCCCATCTGCGGGTATTCGGGCTCCGCGGAAGCGATGGATACGAAGACGAGAGTAGCTAACAAAAGGGGTAACATTCGGGGCATTCCGACACCTTATCGGCACCGAAAAACCGGAAGGAAGCTAATTTTTGTGGGCGACCCAGAAGCGGCATTCGTCGGAGAAATCGCGCACGGCGCGGGATTCGGCGGCGACGGTTTTGCGGAGGGCGTCGAAGGTGTGGGTCCAGCCGGTGGCGGCGAGGTCGGCGAGGATCTCGGTGCGGTCGGGGAGGTGCATGAAGGTGCGGCCGGTGCCGACCTCCTCGAAGTAGCGGTCGCCGAATTCGAGGAGTCGCGGGTCCTGTTCGCCACGTTCCCAGCGGAGGGCTTCGAGACGCCAGAGGGCACGCTCGACCTGGGTTTGCTCGCGGTCGTGGGTGGTGAAAAGAAGCGGCGCACCGGGTGCGCAGACGCGGTGCAGTTCGCCGAGGGCGGCGCGGCGGTTTTTCCGGCCCGGGATTTGCATGAGGCCGTTGAAGAGAAAGAGGGCGCCGCCGAAGGAAGTGTCACGTATTACGTGACACTTTTCGAGGGCGGTGGCGTCGGCGTGGAGGAAGCGGATGGGGGCGGCTCCGCGCTCGGTGGCGAGGCTGCGGGCTTGGTCGATCAGCTCCTCGGCGAAGTCGAAGGCGGTGAGGTTATGATAGCCAGCGTCCCAGAGGCCGAGGGTCGCGCGGCCGGCACCGCAGCCGGCCTCGAGCAGGGGCGCGGATTGATCGGTGAAGTGGCGCTCGATGAGGACGCGCTCGGAGGCCCACAGGCCCATGAAGTGGGCGGCGCGGGCGTAGTGGACGACCGCGACGGGATCGTTGAAATCCGCGCGGACGGTGGCGGCGGTGATTTTTTTGGTCGATGGCATCGGAGGGAGGGGAGGCCCGGTTCACGATGCCGCCGAGACAGGCCTTGGCGAACGCCGTCTTGCGGCGTGGTTGGGCGCGCGACCCGATCAGGAGGTGGGCTCCGGGCGAGGGCTCGAGTCTTCCAAGGTCTCGTGCAGGAGGGTGAGGAGCGTGTTTATATCGTAGGGCTTGAGCAGAATGGGGACGTTGCCGAGATCGTCGGCGGCGCCCCGGAGCAGTGCATCCGAATATCCGGTGATAAAAATGGCTTTGAGATCGGGGCGATCACGGCGGAGGCGATAAATCAGATCAATGCCGTTGATGCCGTTGGGCATGACGACATCCGTGAGGACGAGATCGAATTGCTGCCCTGATTTTTCCCAATGGGCGAGGGCCGAGGCCCCATCCGCAGCTTCGGTGACCTGATAGCCGGATTTCTTGGCGATCGCGACCGCGACGGAGCGCACCGTGGCGTCGTCCTCGACGATGAGGAGCCGGGCGCCCACTCCAGTTGGCATCTGAAAGGGGTGGCGCGTCTCCATTCTTGCCGCGGGATAAAAAGGGAGCTTGGCGCTGATCGGCAGGTAGAGATCGAAGGTCGTGCCTACGCCCACGTCGCTGGCCACCTCGATCCAGCCCTGGTGTTGCTCGACGATGCTTAGGGTGGTGGAGAGGCCCAGCCCGGTGCCCTTGCCGCTCTCCTTGGTGGTGAAGAACGGTTCCCAAATCTGGGCGAGAATTTCGGGAGGGATGCCGCCGCCGGTGTCGGCAACGGAGATGACGACATAGTCTCCGGGTCGCGCATTCGGATGCCGGAAATCGGCCTCGGAGAGAAGGCTGACGGTGCGGAAAGCGACGGTGATGACGCCGTCGCGGGGGATCGCATCGCGGGCGTTGACGGCGAGATTCATGACCGCTTGTTCGAGATTTGCGGCATCGGCGACGACGCAAGGGAGCGAGTCCGGCATCTGCCATTCGAGGCGGATGCGTTCGGGCACGAGGCGGGAGAGCATCTTTCGGAGGTCCGAGAGGGAGACGCCGAGGTCGATGGGAACGGGGTTGGTGATCTGTCGGCGGCTGAAGACGAGCAGTTGCCGCGTGAGCGCCGCCGCGCGATCCGCTGCCTCGCGGATGAGGACGACGCTGGCCTTCTGCTCGTCGTCGGCGGTGTCGTAGATGAAGCCGGCGTAGGCCTGGATGACCGTGAGGAGGTTGTTGAAGTCGTGGGCGATGCCGGCGGCGAGTTGCCCCACGGTTTCCATTTTCTGGGACTGGCGGAGCTGTTGCTCGAGGCGGAGGTGGTCCGTGACGTCGTGGACGAGCCAGATGGAGCAGGGCCGGCCGGCGACCTCGATGAAGCGGACGGAGCAGCGAAGATCGCGCGTATCGCCGGGCGCGCGTTCGAAGACAAAGGCGTAGTCGTTGATCTCCTCCCGACCGAGGACGCGGGCGACGAACAGACGCCAGCGGTGCGGCTCGATGCCGCGGCCGATCGTCTCCGGAGTTGCCGTGGCCAGATCGGCGGAGGCGAGGCCGAATTGGTCCGTAAAGGCGCGGTTGATGTCGAGGAACTCAAACCGATCAAGCGCGATGAGCGCCTGCGCTTGGGGATTGGCGGCGAAAGCCAGCGCGAAGCGCTGCTCGGCGAACCGCAGTTCGAGGGTGCGCGCGCACACCATTTCGTCGAGCTGGGTGAGGCGGGATTCGTTTTCCCGTGAGAGTGTCCACTTCCGGCACAGCATCTGGGCGAGTTGGTGGGCTTCGATGTAGTCGAACGGTTTTTTGAGAACAACGAGGCTGTCGGTCGGCCCAAGGCGGTCCTGCACATCCTGCCAACTGTGATCGGAGTGCGCGGTGCAGATGACAATTTGGAGGCGGGGATCGATCCGCCAGAGATGTTGGATGGTCTCGAGCCCGTCCCAGCCGGGGGGCATGCGCATATCGACAAAGGCGAGCGAATAGGGGCGCTGCTCGGCGAGGGCCTGGCGCACCTTGGCCGCGCCTTCCTGGCCTTGGAAGCTCGAGTCGATCATAATTTCGCCGAGCGCGGCGGTGGGGGCTTTCACCTCGCCGAACAGGGCGGCCGCAGCTGCATCGATGCTGTCGCTCGCAGCGTCGGAGTGCTGAAATAATTTTCGGAAATCCTCGTGAATCCCGGCGGTGTCGTCGATGACGAGGACGCGGTAGGTGGCGGTGGGCGTCATGCTAATGATGGTG
>JANXLP010000644.1 GCA_025355125.1 Opitutaceae bacterium
CCGATGTCGATGAACAGAGAGTTGGTAACGGGATCGACATAGTTGGACTGGCCGACGCGGGAATCTTCGCGATAGCCGAGGGCGGCGAGGAACGGCTCTGGAATCATGAGCACGCGGTCGAAGATGCCCTGCGCGCAGCGACGAACATCGTCACGGGCGGTCTCGCCGGCATTGGCGGGCATGCCGATGACGGCGCGTATTTCCGCGTTGCCGGAGGGATCGGCGAGGGCGCGGATTTGTTTTAGGAAATCACGAGCGACATCGGGGTCGGCGATGATGCCTTCGCGGAGCGGGGCGACCATTTTTACGTGGAGCCGGGCGCGTAGGGCGTCTTCGCCGAAGAGGACGCGGGCGTTGCCGGCGATGATGCCATCGACAATTCCGTCCTTCACGTAGCCGACGACAGTGGGGATGACTTTGCTGACGGTGATGTCGGTCGAGCCGGGGGCGCCGGCGAGGAGGCAGGATTTGTTGGTGCCGAAATCGAAGCCGACGAGAACGGTTTTGGTTTTCGCAGCAGGCTGGCGCGGTGCGGAAGTGCCGGACTGGATCGGGCTGGCGGGCTGGGCGGAGAGGATGGGCTTATCAAGGGTCGCTGTGGTCATTTTATTTATGAGGGTTGATCAACTTGTTTAAGCTTCGGCTGAGAGTGATGTCGTGGGCGGGGCGCTTTAGTGGGCGGTGCGTTCCTGACCGAGCATGCCGTCGATGAGATCGGCGATGCTGGGGGCTGGGTCGTCGCGGCGGCGGGGGACGGCGTTGCGCGCGGGCGCTCCGGACTGGGGAGAAGGTGCGCGCGCGGAGGCCGTAGAGACGGCCGGCGAAGCGGAGTTTATTTTCTCGGCAATCAGCGGCGCCAAAATTTCTGCGAGGAGCAGCGCCTCGCTGACGCGGGTTTCCTCCGCTTCGAGTAGAGCCTGGAATTTATCGGCGGCAGGCCCTTCGGAGGTTTCTCCCATCGCGGACTCGGCGGCGAGACGGGCGGCGGCGAACTCGTGCTGTTGGAGGCGATCCGCCTCGGTGTCCAGCCCGCGGGCGCGCAACACGCAAATGCGACGATAGAGGGCTACCACCCCGGCGCAGGGTGCATTGATCGGATGAAGGGAAGACGGAATCAGTGTGCTCAAGATGCGTCGCGCTAGACCACGATGTCGCGGGAGTGTTCGCGGGTTTTTTTCGCGAACGAGCTGTGGTCACCGAACGCTCAGTGTCTGAGCAGAAAATAGAGACCGAAGACACCGAGAATCAGGAGCGCGAACGCGAGGGAGGCGTAAAGCAGGCAACCCTTGCGAACGTCGGTTTTTAACGAGGCTTCCTCGCTGCGGTATTGGCTCAGGATCGTGTCCGCATCGGCGAGGGGCGTGATCGTGGGGGCGATGACGTTACCGCCGGAGGGCAGGGGGCTGGGAACGGGGTTCGGAGCGGGACCGGGTTGGGCGGCAGCGATCTCGCGGTCCAGCCAGGTGAGGTGCTGCTGGACGAGGGTGCGCTGGCGCTGGAGTTCGGCGAGACGGTCGGACACGGTGGCAGCGGGTTGAACGATGGCGGCAGGTTGAACTTGAGATCCTCCTTCGCCAAGGCTTCGGAGGATGTTTTCGGCGGGGGCCGAAAACAAAAAAACGCAGCCGTTGCGGGCTGCGTTTGAAAGACTGATTTTAACCGCGGCTCAGACGGCGGCGGCGTGCTCGACGACGGCCACACTGCGGTGGGCCTTGTCGAACTTAACGGTGCCGCTCTTCAAAGCGAAGAGGGTCCAGTCGCGGCCGATGCCGACATTCTTGCCAGCGTGGGTCTTGGAACCGCGCTGACGGATGATGATGCCGCCGGCGCGAACGACTTCGCCGCCGAAAAGTTTGACGCCGAGGCGCTTCGCTTTGCTTGAGCGGCCGTTGGACGTAGAGCTCTGACCTGTTTTATGCGCCATGGTGGGTGGTATCCTTTAGAGGGTGATGGATTGAATCTTGATCACGGAAAGCTCTTGGCGGTGGCCGCGCTTCTTTTCGTGGCCCTTGCGTTTCTTCTTCTTGAAGACGATGACTTTATCACCGCGCTTGTTCTCGAGAATCTTGGCGGAAACCACGGCGCCGGTGAGCGTGGGGCGGCCGACTTTGTAGTCAGCGCCTTCGCCAGCAGCGAGGACTTCCTTGATTTCAACGATGTGGCCAGCCTCGGTATTCGGGTAGCGATTGACGAAAAGGACGTCGCCCTCGGTGACAGTGAACTGCTGGCCTTGGGTTTTAATAGTGGCTTTCATAAATAAAACCGCTGAAAAAGCGGTTTTGCGGGAGCGAAAGCAAGGCTTTATTTGGTGAAATTGCCAGAGGGGGAGGCAGTTGGCTCTGGGAATTCGGCAACGCCCGGGTGAGCAGCGTTGGCGGCGGCGTAGGGGAGGGCAAAATTAACGGCGGCGGGGAGGTCGAAACCGAGGTGAAACCAGGCGTGTAAAATGCACGCCAGGAAGACGTCGCCGGAGCCGGTGGCGGAGGCTTCGTGAATCGCCGGTGGGGTCGCGGAGGAAAGGGTGCCGGCAGAGTCGCGGATCTGAATGGGATTCGGGCCATCGGTGATGATCCAGCGTTGAGCGGCGGCGTGGGCGGGGAGATGCGCGAGGTCGGGAGCGAGGGCGCGGAGTTCGTCGGCGTTGATTTTTATGAGGGCGAGTGGTTGGGCGATAAACCAAGCGAGCGGCGGGCCATAGGTGTCGGCGACGAGAATGCCGCGGGCGAGCCAACGGATGAGCGCGGCGCGCAGTGGATCGAAGTCGGGCGAGGACCAACCAGGGAAACTGCCGCAGAGGGCGAGGACTTGCCCGGAGGGTTGGGCGTCGAGGAAAGCGGCGCAGGCGTGCAATGCGAAAGCGTCGGGCGGGGCGTCGGTGCCGAGGAAGGTGGTCTCGGGTTGGCCGGGGGCGCGCACGACAGTGCCGGTGCGCGTGGGTGTCGAGGAGGGGAACGGGTGGAAGGCGCGGCCGGTGGCGCGGAGCCACTGAAAACATTCTTCGCCGGAGGGGCCGCCGGTGAAGCAGAGCGCGGTGTTGGGGGCGCCGAGGCGCGTGAGCATTTTTGAAACGTTGATGCCCTTGCCTCCGACTTGGAAGGATTCGGCGGTGGCTCGTTGGGTTTTGCCCGGCGCCCACGCGGCGAACGTGAGCGTGCGCTCGGCGAGGAGGTTGCCGGTAAGGGTGAAAATGTGCGGCGAGGAAGCGGACATCGGCGGAGCGTTTTTACGGCCGCTTGGAGGGCGCGCGGTAGAAGACGTAGTTGGTCAGAAAATCGAGGCCGAGGACGCCGCTGAGCGTGCGGATGTTGCGCATGGCGCCGAAGACCATGGTGAGCGAGCCGGCGGCGGGTTCGTTCACCTTGAGGAGCACGGGAACGGCGATGAGGCAAAGCAGCGGTTGGAGCAGAAAGCACACGTGATAGACGGCGAAATCGTCGGTCCAGCGGGCGAGTGCCCAGTCGAGCACGGAGCCGCCGATGATCGGCGCGACGGCCGCGACGAGGGAGGTGATCGCGAGGTTGAAACCGATGGCGAGGTTCTTGGCTTCGACGGGGAGTAGGCGGAGGAGAATCGTGAACTGGCCGAGGATGAAACACGCGCTGGTGAGGCCGCCGAAGACCCACATGCCGTAGAGCATATCGCGGTTGGTGGGAGTGAGGAAGCACCAGAGGAAATTTTGGAGCTGCCACGCGATGAGGGCGAAGGCCATGACGGGTTTGTTGCCGAAGCGGTCGAGGAGGCGGCCCCACGCGGGCAGGGCGAGGGCGCCGCCGAGCGCGGTCAGCGTGGAGAGGATGCCGACGTCGAAGGCGGAGAAGTTGAGCTGCTCAAACATGAACACGTGGTAGAACGGGCCGAAGCAATTGGTCGCGAAAGACCAGATGGAACCGAACACGACGAAGAGCAGAAACGAGCGGGCGCGGAGCAGCACCTGAAGTTGCGCGGGGGTGGAGAGTGCGGGCGTGTCGGCCTGCGGGAGTTTGCGGGTGGGCGCGATCCACTGCCAATAGAGCGAGTAGATGCGGACGAAGCAGGAGACGCCGATGACGGCTTGGAAGGCGGGGATGGCGTAGTGCCAGTGGGCGAGGGTCCAGCCGGCGCAGAAAAGAAAGGTGAGGGTGGAGAACTGGAGCCAGGCGTTGCGGCGGGAGAAATATTTGCCGCGGAGGCGGGCGGGGACCCACTCCTGCACCCAGGAATTCCACGAGACGCCGGCGACGGCGGCGAAACAGCTGGAGATAAAAAACCAAGCGATGAGCCAGTGGGCGGCGGCCGACGGATCGGTGCGCGGGATGAGCGGGAGCAGGACGCCGAGCGCGGCCCAGAGGACGAGGTGGATGCTGGCGGCGATGACGGTGACGGTCTTGGGCGGGCGCCAGCGGGCGATGAAGGGGGCGGCGAAGATCTGGAGGAAATTCGCGACGAAGGGCATCGCGGTGAGCAGACCGATGGCGGGCTTGGGGAGCGCAAAGCCCTTGGTGACGAGAGCGGTGATGAAGACATTCACCGGGAGCGACATCGTGACGATGGGCATGGCCACGAGACCGTCGGCCGTGGCGAGGCGGAAGCTGCGGGAGAGGTCGGCTTTGCGTTGGGCGGCGGCGGCGGCGCGCGCGGTGGTTGCGTTCACGGATGAGTGGCGCGGAATCAAAAGGCGTGGCCGAGATAATCAAAGCGAAAGCGTGGCATGAGAAGAGAACGGTGGCGCAGGCGCGGGCGTTGCTGGGGAAATTCCTCGTGCGGCGCTGGCCGGATGGGCGGGTCGAGGGGCGAATGATCACCGAAGTCGAGGCGTATGACGGCGAGCGCGACCGCGCGTGTCATGCGCGCGTGGGGCACACTCGGCGGACCGAGGTGATGTATGCGGCGGGCGGGCGTTGGTATGTCTATCTCTGAAACAAAATTGAGTTACTATATGCCTTCCCCTCTGAAGAACAGTTTTTTTCTGAGCTTGGGCTTGGGCGGCTCGCAACGAGGAAACGGGGTGGGGGGAACCCCGCTTACATTTCGGAGAAGAGCGCGGACGCGGCGGCGGAGCTGGACGGAGCCGGCAGGATGCCGGCGCTACTCGATTACGGGCGGAGGTGGCGGGCGAAGAATTCCATCACGCGTTGTTGTTGGTTGAGTTTCACTCTTGGGTCGCTGCTGCCGGCCATGTGGGTGCCGAGCATGGGCATGAATTCATAGGGTTTTCCGGCCATGAAGAGGGCATCGCAGAGTTGGAGTGTGTGTTGGGCGTAAACGTTGTCGTCGGTGAGGCCGTGGATGAGGAGGAGCGGGCGTTTTAGCTCGGAGGCGTAGGTGAGGACGCTGCTGACTTTATACGCGGCGGGGTCGGTTTGCGGGAGGCCGAGGTAACGCTCGGTGTAGAAGGTGTCGTAGTTTTCCCACGTGACGACGGGTGCGCCGGCGATGCCGCAGGCGAAGACATCGGGGCGGCGGATGGTGGCCATGGCGGAAAAATATCCGCCGAAGGACCAGCCGGTGACGCCGACGCGGTTGAGATCAAGCTCAGGATATTTCGCGCCGAGGGCGCGGAGGCCGGCGATCTGGTCTTCGAGGGCGATGTCGATGAGGTTACCGCGGACGGCGCGTTGCCAGGCGCGGCCGCGGTAGGGCGTGCCGCGGGCGTCGAGGCGGGCGACGATGTAGCCCTGGTCGGCCATCCATTGATCGGTGAGGTAGGGGCGGGCGCTGGCGGTGACGACGGTGGTGTGCGGCCCGGCGTAAACGAAGAGGATGACGGGGTATTTTTTGGCGGGGTTGAAATCGCGCGGTCGAACAATGGCGGCGTAGAACGAAGGATCGCCGGAGGTGCGGGTGAGCTCGACGCGCGGTGCGGCTGGGAGCGGCTCGGCGTGTGAAGGGAGAACGGCGAGGCGCGCGCCGGTGGCGGTGAGGACTTCCTGACCGGATGTGCCGTCGAGCAGATCGAAGCTGTGGATGAAGGTGGCGGCGTTGTCGGCGAAGATCGCGGTGTGCAGACCGGAGGCGGTCGTGAGGGCGGTGCCGGGGCCGCCAGTGAGAGGAAAGCGCCAGAGGTGATTTTCGCGGGGATCGGTGCCGCCGTGCACGAATACGGCGCCGTGGGCGGCGTCGAGTTTGGCGAGGCCCTTGTAGATGAAATCAGGGGGTGTGAGGGCGCGGAGGAAGGTGCCGTCGGCGGCGTGGAGGGCGACCTGCCACGAGCCGCGAGCTTCGGAGGTCCAGAGGAATTCGCGGCCGCCGGGGAGCCAGCGGGGAAGGACGGCTTTGTCGTCGAGGTTGAGCCAGGCGGAATCGGTTTCGCGAATGAGCTCGGTGGTCGCGCCGGTGGCGGGGTCGGCGCGGAGAAGGAGGGAGGTTTGCTGCGCGCGATCCATCACGGAGAAACAGAGAGGGGCGTCGGTGTCGCGCCAGACGACGCGCGTGAAGTAGGGGAAGCGCGCGGCGTCCCATGAAAGCCAGCGGGTGGCGCCACCGGGGCGGGCGATGATGCCGAGGCGGACGGTGGCGTTGGCGGAGCCGGCGTGAGGATAGGCGAATTTCGTGGGTGCGGCTTCGGGATGGAGCGGATCGGCGATGTGGCGGATCTCGACGGCGGACTCGTCGGTTTCCTGATAAACGAGCGATTGGGAATCGGGGGACCACCAGTAGCCTTCGGGGCGCGTCATTTCCTCCTGCGCGACAAACTCGGCGGAGCCGTGGGTGAGCGTGGCAGTGGCGCCGGAGGTGAGCGCGCGGGCGGCGAGCGGGGAGGCGTTGAGTTCGATGACGTGGAGTTCGCCGGCGGAGACGGCGGCGATGGCGGTGCCGTCGGGCGAGAAACGCGGGTCGATCCAGTTTTTTCCGGGGAGCGCGGTGACCTTGAGGTCGGCGCGGTTAACTACGTAGAGCTGACCGGAGAGCGTGACGAGCAGGCGCGCGCCGTCTTTGGAGAGATCGAATTTCGTGAAGCCGCGCGTGCTGACGCGGGCGCGTTCGCGGCGGGCTTTTTCCTCGGCGGTGAGTTTTTCATCGGCAGAGCCGAGGAGTTGCGCGGGCGTGAGGAGTTCGCGTTCGGGGCCGGCGGGGAGCGGGAATTCGTAGAGGCGGAGGACGGGGTCGCGGGGGCCGCCGCGGAGATAGATCACGGTGTGGCCGTCGGGCGTGAGCTTTGGAGCGACGGGGCGGCCGAGGGTGTAGTTGCGGGTCTCGGCGAGATCGCGGAAGAATTTTAGACTGGGTTCTTCGGCGGCGGAGAGAGCGGTGGTAAACACGAGGGTGAGCGCGACGAGGATGGGGGCAGTGAGGCGTGGCATCTTGGGAGTGGGGAAGAAATTAACCGGAAGCGGGCTCAGTTTTTGGGGCGGGGAGGGCGGCGTGGAGCATGGACTCTTCGTGGTCGAGGAGTTGTTGGAGGGGGCGGTGGACGTCGTCGGCGATCTCGCCGCGGCGCCAGAGGTCGTTTACGACGTGGCGTTCGGCGGCGAGGGCGGTGGAACGGTAGTGGTGTTCGGAGCGGCGGCGGCGGCGGGCGCTTTCGCGCGTCTCGCCCTCGGCTTCGAGGACGGCGAGACGGAGTTCGTATTCGCCGACGACGTGGCCGAGGGAGGCGTTTTGCTCCGGCGTGGTGGCGGCGGGCTCGAGGGCGCGGAGGGAGTTGAGGCCGGCTTGAACGGCGGTGGTGCGGGCGAGGCGTTCTTCCTGGGCGCGCGAATCGTCTTCGCGGAGGCCGAGGCGGCGGATGAGGCGCTCGAGCGTGGTGCCCTGCAGGAGGAGGGTCACGGCGATGACACCGAAGGCGAGGAAGATGACGATGTCGCGGCCGGGGAACGGGGAGCCGTCGGGCAGGAGCAGGGGAATCGAGAGTGCGCCCGCGAGCGTGATGGTGCCACGCATACCGGCCCAGCCGATGACGAGGGCGGTGGCGCGGCGGGCGGGTGGGGCGCAGAAGCCGGAGGTGAGGAGGGGGAGATAGACGCCGGCAAAAACCCAAGCGAGGCGGGCGAGGATGGCGGTGCCGGCGATGGCGGCGGTAAAGCCGAGGAGTTGGGCGACGGTGTAGTGGCCGCTCACGGCGGAGAGGAGTTGCGGGAACTGCAGGCCGAGGAGGACGAAGGCGATGCCGTTGAGCCAAAAGAGCAGGAGACTCCAGACGGCGAAGGCGGTCCGGCGGGTTTCCACATCCATGCGGACGGGGTCGCGCCAGCCGGAGTAGAGGCCGGCGGCGACGACGGAGAGCACGCCGGAAACGCCGCAGTGCTCGGCGGCGAGGTAGGCGGCGAACGGCGTCATGAGGGAGAGCGTGATCTCGACGAGGGGATCGCTGCCGCGCACGCGTTTGAGGAGATCGCGGAGCCGGCCGATGCCGAAGGCGATCGCGAGTCCGATGGCGAAGCCGACGACAGAGATGAACGCGAAGGATGCGGTGACGCGGCCGAGTGAAAAGGTGCCGGCGACGACGGCGGCGAGGGCGAACTTGAAGGCGACAAGGCCGGTGGCGTCGTTCATGAGGCTCTCGCCGTTGAGAATGGTGGTGAGGCGGGCGGGGACGCGGAGGCGCTCGGTGACGGCGTTGACGGCGACGGCATCGGTGGGCGAGACGATGGCGCCGAGAGCAAAGGCGAGCGCGAGCGGGAGGCCGGGAACGAGCCAATGAGCGACGAGGCCGACGGCGAGCGTGGTGAAGATCACGAGGCCGACTGCGAGCGCGAGAATCGAGCGGCGGGCACGGACGAATTCGCGCAGGGGCATGAGCCAACCGTCGGCGAAGAGCAGGGGCGGCAGGAAGCAGAGGAAGAAAAAGCCGGGATCGAGTTCGAGGCGCGGGAAGGCGGGGACGAAGGCGGCGCCGACGCCGCCGAGCAGGTAGGTGATGAGCTGCGGCCAGGGTAGCCAACGGCCGATGACGCTGAGGAAGGCAATCAGCAGGAGAAGAATGAGGGTGTGTTCGAAGGCGACCATGCGGGAAGGTGACGGACGGAGCGCGGTGGGTTACTCGCGGGCGTGCGAGTCGATGATGAGGGTGACGGGGCCGTCGTTGACGAGGGAGACTTTCATATCGGCGCCGAAGCGGCCGGTGGCGACGGGGTGGCCGAGGGCGGTAGTGCAGAGCTCGCAGAATTTTTCGTAGAGAGGAATGGCGAGGTCGGGCTTGGCGACGTCGTCCCAGCAGGGGCGCGTGCCTTTGCGGGTGCTGGCGAAGAGCGTGAACTGGCTGATGATGAGGAGGGAGGCCGCCGGGGGCGGCAGTTGAGAGTTGAGGGCTGAGAGTTGAGAGAGCGGAGGAACCAAGTCGCGGACGGAGAGGTTCATTTTGCCTTCGGCGTCGGGGAAGAGGCGGAGGGCGGTGATTTTTTCGGCGAGCCAGAGGGCGTCGGCGGGAGTGTCGGTGGCGGCGACGGCGAGGAGCACGAGGAGGCCGGGGCCAATCTCGCCGACGGTTTCTCCGGCAATCTTTACACGGGCTTCGCCGACTCGCTGAATGACGACGCGCATGACGATATTTTTGGCGAAGCTCCCGCAGGAATTTTATGGTGGCGACCACAATTCCGGCGCGGCGGGGGCGATGCGATGATGCAGGCGAACGTGGTGGCGGAGAAACAGACCGGGCCGGAATCGTGGCCGCTCGGGGTGGTGGGGGCGTTGATCGCGGGGCTGGTGTTGGGGTGTTACTGGCCGGCGCTGCATGGCGGGATGCTGTGGGATGACGCGGCGCATGTGACGACGCCGGAGCTAAGGTCCTGGGAGGGGCTCGGGCGGATTTGGACTGACCTCGCGGCGACGCAGCAATTTTACCCGGTGTTGCATTCGGTGTTTTGGCTGGAGCACCGGCTGTGGGGCGACGCGACGCTGGGGTATCATTTGGCCAATGGGGCGCAGCACGCGCTGGCGGCGGGGTTGTTGGTGTGTTTGCTGCGGCGGCTGCGGGTGCCGGGCGCGGCGTGGGCGGGGTTGATCTTTGCGGTGCATCCGGTGTGCGTGGAATCGGTGGCCTGGATTTCGGAGCAGAAGAACACGCTGTCGCTGGTGTTTTATCTTTTGGCCGCGCTGGCGTATCTGCGCTTCGATGAACGACGCGGGCAGGCGGCGAGCGGGTGGCGGTATGCTGGGGCGACGTTTTTGTTTGGCGTCGCGCTGCTGACGAAGACGGTGACGGCGTCGTTGCCGGCGGCGTTGTTGGTGGTGGCGTGGTGGCAGCGCGGGAAATTGACGTGGAGGCGAGACGTGAGACCGCTGGTGCCGTGGTTCGTGGCGGCGTTGGCGGCGGGAGTGCTGACGGCGTGGGTGGAGCGGAAATTGATCGGGGCGGAGGGCGCGCCGTTTGAACTCACCTGGGTGCAACGGGGGTTGCTGGCGGGGCGTGTGGTCTGGTTTTACGTGGGGAAATTGGCGTGGCCGGTGGAGCTGATGTTTATCTATCCGCGGTGGGACGCGGCGGGCGCGACGTGGCTATGGAGCGGTTGGCTGGCGGCGGTGCTGGCGGTGACGGCGGGAGCTTGGCGGTGGCGAGGAAAGTCGCGGGGGCCGTTGGCGGCGTGGCTGCTGTTTGTCGGATCGCTGTTTCCGGTGCTCGGATTTTTTAACGTGTTTCCGTTTCTCTACGCCTACGTCGCGGATCATTTTCAGTATCTCGCGAGCTTGGGAATGATCGCGGGAGTGACGGCGACGGTGGTGACGTGGGGCGGGCTCGGGTCACGGGGAGGGCAGGTGGCGGGCGGGTTGGTGATCGTGACGTTGGCGGGGCTGAGCCATGTGCAGAGCCGGATGTATGCGGATGTGCGCACGCTTTACCGGACGACGATTGCGAAAAATCCCGAGTGCTGGATGGCGCACAACAATCTCGGGGCGGAGTTGCTCGATCTGAGTTCGCCGGCGGCGGTGGCGGAGGCGGCGGGGCATTTTGAGGCGGCGTTGCGGATCAAGCCGGACCATGCGACGGCGCACTATAATTTGGGCAACGCGCTGGCGGCGATGCCGGGGCGGTTGAACGACGCGATCACGCACTACGAGGAGGCGCTGCGGCTGAAACCGAATAATGCGGAGCAGCATAACAATCTCGGGAATGCACTCGTGCGGGTGCCGGGGCGGATCAACGAGGCGATCGCGCATTACGAGACAGCGCTGCGGTTGAAGCCGAATGCGCCGGAGTCGCACAATAACCTGGGCAATGCGTTTTTTAAAATCCGGGGTCGGGAGCGGGAAGCGGCGGCCCAGTATGAGGCGGTGCTGCGGCTGCGGCCGGACCATGCGGTGGCGCACAATAATCTGGGGAGTGCGTTGGAGAATTTACCCGGTCGGCTGGACGAGGCGATCGTGCACTATCGGGCAGCGGGGCGGGCCAAGCCGGACTATGCGGAGGCGTTTTATAATCTCGGGAACGCGCTGATGAAGGCTGAGGGGCGAACGGAGGCAGCGATCGTAGCCTATCAAGAGGCGGCGAGGATCAGGCCGGATTATGCCGAAGCGCACAATAATCTCGGTGGCGCTTGGTCGAACGTGGTCGGTCGGTTGGGTGACGCGATTGCGGAACACGAGTTCGCGCTGCGGTTGAAGCCGGATTACGCGGAGGCTCACTACAATCTCGCGGTGGCGCTGCTGCGGACGCCGGGGCGCGGGCGCGAGGCGAAGGCGCACCTCGAGGCGTTTTTGCGATTGTGGCCGGACAAGGCGCAGGCGCGGGAGATTGTGGGCGCGCTGCCGGAGGTGCGGTGAGGGAACCGAGTCGGGCAAATTTGGCTGAGAGCTGAGAGTTGA
>JANXLP010000651.1 GCA_025355125.1 Opitutaceae bacterium
CCGATGAGCCACGGCGTGCGGTTGCGGGTGAGTGCACCGGCGGCGGCGGCATCGAGCACGAAGAGTGCGGCGGGGTGCTCTTGGAGGAACGAAGCCGAGACGTGCGAGTTGACCTCGTCCTCGATGGCGGTGCGCACGATCTCGGCCTTGTGTTGGCCCCACGCCATGAGCACGACGCGGCGGGCATCGAGGATGGAGCGCACGCCCATGGTGAGCGCGTGGCGCGGGGTGGCGTCGTTGCCGCCGAAATCGCCGGCGGCATCGCGACGGGTGAGCGGGTCGAGCGTGACCAGGCGCGTGAGCGAGTGGCGCGGGCTGCCGGGTTCGTTGAAACCGATGTGGCCCGTGCGGCCGATGCCGAGGATCTGGAAATCAATGCCGCCGGCAGCGCGGATCGCGGCCTCGTAGGCGGCGCAGTGCGCATCGACCTCGGCCTTGGCCACGGTGCCGGAGGGCAAGTGAGTGCGCGCCGGGTCGAGATCAACGTGATCAAAAAGATGCCGGCGCATAAACGACCGGTAGCTCTGCGCGTGCTCGGGCGGGAGCGGGTAATACTCGTCGAGGTTGAACGTGGTGACGTTCGCAAAGCTCAGGCCCTCCTCGCGGTGGAGGCGCACGAGTTCCGCATAGACACTTATTGGGGTGGAGCCCGTCGCGAGCCCGAGCACGACATCGCGTTTCTCCGCCTGCCGTTGGCGGATCAGGCTCGCGATCTCACCGGCTACGGCGCGCGAGGCTTCGAGACTGCCGGGGAAAACGGCGATGGCGGCTTGTTCGTAACGGCTGCGGGCGAGCAGATGGGTCGAGATCATGGGAGGAAGGAGGGGCGAGGGTAGAGGCGGAAGGCGAGAGGGAGGGAAACGGAGCGGTGCCATAATAGGGCTGGCGGGGCTCGGCTCAAATGGCAAAAATGACGATGTTTTTAACGATTATGCCAGCCACTCCCACCACCGATCTCACGCAACTGGTAGCCCGTTTGCCGCAACCCCTGCACCAGTTGCAGGGCCGCTCCGCCAAGGCGCTGATGCTCCCCGACAACATCGTGTGCTTCCAACGCCGCGCCGCCGCCGACCTCAACAAGCCCCGCCGCGGCCGTGCACTGCATCACCGGTTCGTGCTGATCTGCGCGCTGCGCACGGCGGTGACGGTGTGCGTGGACGATCAATCCATCCGGCTGAAGTCAGGGGAGGGCCTGCTGGTGTTCCCGTTCCAGTTTCACCACTATGCCGAACCGCAGCAGACCGCGCTGTCGTGGTTGTTTGTGACCTTCGAACTCGCGGCGCCCGAGGCGCTCGCGACGTTGCGTTACCAGCCGTTTCAACTGACGCCGCAGTTGCGGACGCTGGCGGCCGAACTCGTAGCTGCCTACGAGACGGAGCGCACGGCGGACCTCTCCGTCCTACTGCTCGCGTTGTTGCTGGAGCGCCTACGGCGGATCAAACCGGCCTCGCAACCCGCCGAGGCCGACGCGCCCGCGCAGCCCGGCCTCATGCTGCGGGTGAATCAGCTCGCGCAGCGCAACGGAGAGCCGCTCGGGCTCGGGGAGATGGCGCGCACGCTGGGCATCAGCCCAAGCCACCTGCGCGCGCGCTTTCGCGCCTCCTGCGGTGTGAGCATTGGCCGGCACCTGCGGCAGCTGCGTCTGGAGCAGGCCTGTGGCCTTCTCCGGCTCGGGCCGCAGCGCGTCTCCGAAATCGCCGAACAATGTGGGTTCGCCTCGATCTACAGTTTCAGCCGCGCTTTCCGTCTCGCCTACGGAGTGTCGCCGCTCGCCTACCGCCACAGCGGCCGGGCGGCGCCGGTCAGCCGAGGCCGCCGGACGTCAAAACATGCCACCTGATCGTGATTTTACGGCGGGTCGCCCGTGTAGGGACGATAAAGCATTGGCAGAAATGATGGATTTTTTAACAGAAATGCCAGTCGCTGAACTGCCCTCCCTCTGAACGGGGTTTTTCCCCTGTGGCAGACGGCAATTTTTCCTTGGACGCGCTCGCGCGCGGCTTAGGCCTTGCTCAGATTACTTAACCAGTGGCGATGAATTCCCCAGTTCCGTCGCCAGACAACCAACACCACCGATGAGCCACCCTACTGCCAGTTCTGTCATGTCTTCCTCCGTCCGCTTATGGCGGATCGCGACCAGCGCCCTTGTCATGCTCGGTTTCGCCAGCCTCACGGCACGCGCCGCCGATGCCGCGACCGGCAATATCGCCGGCTCGATCTCCAGCGCCGGCTCCAAGAACGCCCTTCAAGGCGCCACCGTCACTCTCCCCTCGCTGAACCGCACGGAGTTCACCGACAATGCCGGCGCCTTTATCTTCCAAGGCGTCCCGGCCGGCACCCAGGAAATCGTCGTCAATTACACCGGCTTCACCGAGGCGCGTGAACGCGTGGTCGTCTCCGCCGGCCAGACCGCGCGTCTGGATTCGAGCCTGAAATCCGCCGATGTGCTCTCGATGGCCGCTTTCACGGTTGAGTCCGTGGCCGAGGGCCAGGCCTTGGCGCTTACCCAGCAGCGCAATGCGGCTAACATCAAAAACGTCACGGCCATGGATGAGTGGGGCGTGCTTCCCACCCAAAACGTCGCCGAACTTTTGTCCCGCCTCCCCGGCATTTCCGTCGCTCAACAAGACGAAGATGGCCTGAGCATGAGCGTCAGCATCGGCGGCCAACCCGGCGGCAATGCCGGCTACACCCGCATGAATATCGATGGCATGGCTTCGACCGGCGTGGGCGGCG
Source organism: Opitutaceae bacterium (assembly GCA_025355125.1). Classification (GTDB taxonomy): domain Bacteria; phylum Verrucomicrobiota; class Verrucomicrobiia; order Opitutales; family Opitutaceae; genus Tous-C4FEB. Next base: position 2,737 of record JANXLP010000651.1, read on the forward strand.
ACGGCCGCACCGCCACCATGCACTCCTTTTCCGCATCCATGTATGAGCAGGTCGAAATCATCGCCGGCCAGACACCGGACAAACGCGCCGACGGTCTCGGCGGCCAGCTCAACCTCGTCACCGCCTCTCCGCTCAGCATGACGGACCGCCGTCGCGTGGATTACACCGCCAGCGCCCGCTACTTCCCTTCCTTCTCAAAGCGCAACGACATGGTCTCCAACCACGCGCTCCGTCCCGATCTCAACGCCACCTATAAAGAGGTCTTCGATGTCCGCGGCGGCACGCGCAACCTCGGCATCATGTTCAATGCGGGCTACCAGGAGATCGTTAACCCGATGGATTTCGATGTGAAGTTCTGGCAGGCCACCACCAACCAAGTCGGCTGGTTGCAGGATTACCAGCGCACCAGCGGTCTCAACGACCGCTTCATCTCCGCGTTCAGCGGACGCGTAGATTACCGGCTTTCGGCCTCGACGAAGATCTCGGTGCGCTTCCTCTACAATGCCGGCTCCGAGCCCTTCTTCCAATACACTCACGTCAATCCTTTCGGCAGCACCAACCTTTCGGTCTATGACGCGACGACCAACCCGAACGGCAGTATCATGCCCGGCTTCACCGCCGACCGCACCGAGATCCGGCCCACGACCACCACCTCCGCCGGCACGACCGTCGGTGCCGCTCGTCTGCGCCTGAACATGTGGAAGGTCTCCTTCACCAGCAAGAATCCCACGGGCACGGTCGCTCTCGATCACAACTGGGGTCGCCTCAAAGTGGACCACGCCTACCGCTGGAGCCACACGCACTGGGACTCCGGTGCAGGCCGCAGCCGCGAGGCGGGCGAACTCCAGATGCGCACCAAGGACCCGCTCGGCTTCATCCTCGATTACTCGAATCCCGACGGGAAAGTCTTCACCCAGACCAACGCCGCCGCCGTCAACCTCTTCGATCCCGCGAGCTACACCCCGTTCCTTGTCACGGCGCGCAACCTGACCACGCAGCCGACCGACCAGACCTCCACCGTCTTCATCAAACGTGACAACGTCACCAACACGAACGAGGTCAGCGCCATGGTGAACGCCTCCTATCTCCTCCCGACCCAGATTCCGATCACGCTTAAGACCGGTCTCGATACCGTGAATCGCCGCGTCAATGCCTTCGTCCCCAATGCCCGCCGCTGGTATGGCGTGGTCGGCTCCGTGTTGCCCACCACCGGTCTCGTGCCGTTGACCGAGTTTGAACGCCAGAACTACGTCGGCGCACGCCTGCCCGTGCTCGATCCGGCCGCGATCAGCACCACGCTCGCCAATACGGCGCTCTGGACCGAGGACTTGAACTACAACGCGATCGAGAAATATCGCAGCACCCGCATCCTCGAAGAAGGCGTGGATGCGGCCTACATCCAAGCCAGCTCGAAGATCGGTCGTTTCTCCATTCTGGGTGGTGTTCGTGCCGAGTCAGTGAAGACCGAGACGTTCTACTACGTCGCGGCCTCTGCGGCGAAGCGCACGCCCATCGCCGTCGAGCCCGATCCGCTCAAGCGCACCATCCTCGACTACACCCCGTCCTCCCGCGATGGCGACTACGTCAAATATTTCCCCAGCACTCACCTCGCCTACGATCTGACCGCCAACCTCAAGCTGCGCACCAGCTGGTCCAAGAGCTACGGTCGTCCTCGCCTCCAAGACTTGGTTTCCAGCCCGACTGCCGTTGATCCCGCCGGCACCGCCACGGGCACGGTCACCGTCGGTAATCCCAACCTCAAGCCCGCCCTCGCGACCAACTACGACGTGCGCCTCGACTGGGCCTTCACCAAGAGTGGCTTCTTCTCAATCCGCTACTTCGACAAAGCGATCAAGGATTACATCGGCTCTTCCACCCGTTCCGGCTTCCTCATTCCCGAAGGTGCGGACAACGGCTTCGGTGGCCAGTATGTCGGTTATGAGCTGGTTCAGCCCAACAACATCGGCACCACCAAGTCCAAGGGCTTCGAAGTGGATTTCCGTCAGCAGCTGTCGTTCCTCCCCGGTTTGCTGAAGGGTATCTCGCTTCGCGCCAACTACACGAATGTGCAGACTCGCGCGGTGTTCAACGGCCTCGCCTACGCCCCCGGCCAAGTCGTCGGATCGGCGGGCCAGTGGTATGTCCCGCGCACGTATAACGTCGGCCTAAGCTACGTTTATAAGAAATTCGGCGCCAATTGGGATATGAACTACACCAGCCAGTTCCCGATCGCCTACAGCCTCACGGCGCCGCAGAACAACATCTACCGTGAGACCCGCACCCTCATGGCCGCCGGCATCACCTACCAGATCCGCCCCGAGGCGACGCTCTTCCTCAACGTCGCCAACATCGACGAAGAAGGCATCTCGGAATACCGTTACATTCCGACCCGCCACTACCGCGGCTACAACACCCCGCGCTCCCTCAAGCTCGGCGTGACCGGCCGCTTCTAAAACGAATTTTGCTCTCCGGGGCGGTCCCAAGTGGATCGCCCCTTTTTTATTTTCCACATGACGCTCTTCAATTTCCGCTCCGGCCTCGCGTTCTTGGCTTTCGTCGGCTGCGTCCGGGCTGCCGATCTACCGGCACCCACCGCCGTCGATCCCCTATCCCCGCTCCTCGCGAAGCCGCTCTATCAGTTCAACGAAGCCGAGACCGGTCGCTACATCACCTATCTCCAGACCGCCGAGCCCGATCTGCGCAAACGCATCGTCCACCTCGCGCGCAAAAACATCGGCCAGCCCTACGATCTCTACCTCCTCGGCGAGATGCCGTTCGAGACCCACGATCCGCAGCCCATCTACTGCCTCGGCAAGAGCGACTGTCTGGTCTTCACCGAGCACGTTTACGCCATGGCTCTCAGCCGCGATTGGACCGGCTTCATCCGCCTGCTCCAACGCATCCGCTACCGCGACGGCCATCTCGGTGTCGCCACGCGCAACCACTATACTGAAGCCGATTGGAACCTCTCCAACCGCTGGCTCGTCCACGATCTCACCGCCGAACTCGCCGGCCCCAAAGCCGTGCCCTTCGAGGAAAAAATCGACCGCTCCAAATTCCTCCTCGGCCGCTACGGCCTCAAGACCGATCTCCCCGTCGAGAACTTCCGCGATGCCTACATTCCGCTGGATGCGCTTGAGTCGGCCTTGCCGCACCTCAGCGACGGTGATTTTGTGAATGTCGTCCGCACCTCCCTCACCACCGGCAGCCATCCGAACGCGGAAATCTACGGCGGCAACGCCTGGGTCGGCCACACCGGCCTCATCGCCCACGGCCCCGACGGCACCGTTCACCTGATCCACTCCGCCGAGCCCGCTGTCCGCGAAGAACCCATCGCCGAGTTCATCGCGCGCTCCGCGAAAAATGCTGCCGCGCCCGGCGCCAAGCAGCGCCTCATTGGCTTCAAATTCCTCCGCCTCGAAAAAGACCCGCTCGCCAACCTGCGGAAAATCGACGGCGCCGACGCCCCCAAAGTCACGCTCCCCAACGGCGCCGGTTTCTGAGCCCGATGGGTGTTTACCAACGTAGGAGTCTGCTTGCATGCGATGGCCCGAAAAGTAGGGCGGACTTCAGTCCGCCTTGATGGTGCCACACAGGTTGCCACTTCCTGTGATTTGAACTTCCCAAGGCGGACTGAAGTCCGCCCTACTTTTATCTCACCGCCTCGCATGACTCCCCCTTCCGTCCCTCCCTCCATCGCCGCGCTGCCCGCCCGCACGCCTGAACTCGGTGCGCTCCTCGAGCGTTGGTCCAACATCAACTCCGGCTCCGGCCACTTCGCCGGCCTCACGCGCATGGTGGCGGAGTTGCGCACCGTTTTCTCGACTGCGTTTCCCGCCGCCACCCTCGAGGAACTCCCCGCTGACGCTCCCGGCTACAATCCGCCGGGTGTCATTGCGCTCCGCTTCCGCTGCCGTCCGGCCGCGCCGCTGCAGGTGCTCCTCTGCGGTCACTACGACACCGTTTACGAGGCCACCGACGCGTTTCAAACCGCGCGCTGGCTCGACGCCACCACGCTCAACGGCCCCGGCGTCACCGACATGAAGGGCGGCCTGATCACGCTGCTCGCCGCGCTGCAAGCCTTCGAAGCGACACCGCACGCCGCGCAGATCGGATGGGAAATCCTCCTCACTCCCGACGAAGAAACCGGCACGCACGGCACGCGCCACTTCTTCAAGGAAGCCGCCGAGCGCCATCACTTCGGCTTCGTCTTCGAGCCCGCGCGCCCGAGCGGCGACATCATCCATTCACGTAAAGGCACCGGCGGCGCCGTGATCACCGCCCACGGCCGCGCCGCGCACGCCGCAAAAATTCCCAACGATGGCCGCAACGCCATCCTCGCCCTGTCCGCCTTCGCCCTCGCCGCCGCAAAGATCCCCGCCGAACTCCCCGGCGTTCTCCTGAATGTGGCCAACATCAAAGGCGGCGTCGCCGCGACCAACGTCGTGCCTGATTTCGCCCAAGCCGAGCTCGACCTCCGCGTCACGAAGATGACCGACCGCGAAGCGTTCTTCGCGAGACTCGAAACGCTCGCCCGCGAGATCGGCGCTGCCCACGAGGTCCGCATCGAAACCAAGCTCTGGCTCAATCGCCCACCCAAGGAAAACCATCCGACCGAGGCCGCGCTGTTCCCCGAATTCCAACGCGCCGCGACCGACGTCGGCATCAAGCCGTTCACGTGGGTCCACGGCGGCGGTGCCTCCGATGGTAATTTTATCGGTGCCGCCGGTCTCCCGTGTTTCGACGGCATCGGCCCCGAGGGCGATCATCTCCACAGCGCTCGCGAATACTGCCGCGTGCCGACCATCGCCGCGCGCGCCGCCAACGTCGCGCTCTTCCTCCACCGCCTCGCCGCCGGCGAGATCAAGCTCCCGCCGAGGAACGGGTAGGGTAGGGCGGATTGTCCCTAATCCGCCGAGTAGGGTTCCGATCTTGCCACAATACAAATAACGCTTCTCGGCGCGTTAAGGATAACGCGCCCTACCTCTCGGATAGCCTGATCACTCCGGAAAAAACACTCCGCCCAGCACCGTCGCACGACTCGCGCCGGTGACCTGCGGACAATTTCCCGGCAGCCCCAGCACGCGTTGTCGCGCGAGCCACGCAAACGCGAGCGCCTCGACCCAGCTCGCCGACACGCCCAGTGCATCGGTCGCATCCACGCGACAGCCGGGCAACTGCGCGGCGAGCGCGCGCATGAGCACGGGATTGCGAGCGCCGCCGCCGCACACGAAAACATCGGGCTGCGTTTCGAGTGGCATGGGCGTCCCGCCCATGTCCGATTCCGACGTGGCATGGGCGTCCCGCCCATGTTCCGAACCCACGAGCGAGACGCCCGTGCCACTGCGGATCGCCTCCGCGATGCTCCGCGCCGTGAGCGCGACGAGCGTCGCCTGCACATCCGCATCGCTCGGTGCCACCGCGAGCGCCGCGAGGTGTCGCTCCAGCCACGCCGCCGAAAACAACTCAGGCCCGGTGCTCTTCGGCGCCGGTTGCGAGAAATAGGGCTCAGCCAAAAGCGCCTGTAATAATTCAGCCTGCACGTGCCCGCGCGCGGCGAGCGCACCGTCGCGATCCATCGGTGCGTTGAGCACGCGCCGGCTCCAAGCATCGAGCAGCGTGTTGCCCGGTCCGGTGTCGAAACCGAGCACGGGCGCGGCGGGGTTCGCCGGCAGTGCCGTGAGGTTGGCGATGCCGCCGATGTTTACGACGACACGGTCTTTGTCTTTTGTGCGGAAAATCGCCTCCTGAAACGCAGGCACCAGCGGAGCGCCCTGGCCACCCAGCGCCATGTCTTTCCGCCGAAAATCCGCGACCACCGGGATGCCCGTCCCGGCGGCAATCACGTTGGGATCGCCGATCTGGAGCGTGAACGCCGGCTGCAATCCCGGCCGATGCCGGATCGTCTGACCATGACTGCCGATGGCCCGCACCAGCACAGGAGAAACGCCCACCTTCGCCAGCAATTCGCGCACGGCCTGCGCGAAGAGCCGGCCGAGTGCCACGTCGGCGCAGCCGAGGCGATCAATCTCATTTTCGCCCGGCGTGCAGAGTGCGAGCAGATCTTTTTTCAGTTCTAGGGGAAAGGGAAGCGAGTGTCCGGCCACGAACTCCAGCTGTGAGCCGAACCGCACGAGCGCCACATCGATGCCGTCCATACTCGTGCCAGAAAGCGCGCCGACAAACAGCTCGGGCGATAAAGATGGAGTCGCGGTCGGGGGAGTATTTTCCACGGGAAAAACTAAATGAGCAGTTGAACCAGCCGCCGCAACGCGGGATTCTTTTCCCACCGATGTTGAACACGGAAACACCCAGCGGCCGGCACCCGGACCTCGACCTTTATGCGACCACGGATCTAGTCCGCGCCTTCACCGAAGACCAGGTCCACGCCGCGCAAGTCGTCCACGCCGCCGCCCCGCAGATCGCGCGCGCCGTCGATGCCGCCGCGCCCCGCATCGCCGCCGGCGGTCGCCTGATTTACGCCGGCGCCGGCACTTCCGGTCGCCTCGGCCTGCTCGACAGCGTCGAGCTGTGGCCGACCTTCACTTGGCCGAAAGATCGCGTCGTCGCGCTGCTCGCTGGCGGACGTCAGGCGCTCTTCGAAGCCGTCGAAGGCGCCGAGGATAATCACGCGCAAGGCGCCGCCGATCTCCGCGCCACGAATCCCACGCAGAACGATGTGCTCATCGGCCTCGCCGCTTCCGGTGCGACCCCTTATGTGCTCGGCGCACTCGAAGCGGGTCGCGTCGCCGGCGTGCTCACCATCGGCGCCGCCAACAATCCCGATTCACCGGTCGCCGCCGCCGCCGAGATTGGCGTCACGCTCGACACGGGCAGCGAAACGATTTCCGGCAGCACGCGGCTCAAGGCCGGCACGGCGCAGAAAATTTTCCTGAACACGCTCTCGAGCGCGATCATGGTCCGGCTGCACAAAGTTTACGGCAACCTCATGGTCGATGTGATGCCGACGAACGCGAAGCTCTACCGCCGTGCCATCGCCCTCACCGTGCGCGCCACCGGCGCGAGTGACGCCGACGCGAAAGCCGTGCTGGAGCAATGCGGCTACAAGGTGAAAACCGCCATCGTCGCGCTCCTGCTCAAGTCGGACGTCGCGACGGCGCAAGCCACGCTCGACGCGGTCGCCGGCGACACGCGTCGCGCCATCGCAAAGCGATGAGGTGCGCTATGACTTCACGTTTTCTGCCGCGCGCAGGTTCCGAAGGTAGCGTCGGGACCTCCGGGCCCGACGGGTCTTTTACAGTTCTAACCGAAAACCGCGCCCGGAGGTCGCGGCTCCACCTCGGCTTGGCGCTCGGTCTGGCGCTCCTCCTCGGCGGCTGCGTGAGCGTCCCGCCGCCCGCGCCCCGTGAGTTTCGCGCGGCGTGGGTCGCCACCGTCGCCAACATCGACTGGCCCAGCAAACCCGGCCTGCCCGCCGAACAGCAGCGCGCCGAAGCCCTCGCGATTCTCAATCGCGCACAGTCGCTGAAGCTCAACGCGATCATTCTCCAGGTGCGTCCTGCAGCGGATGCGCTCTACGCGTCGAGCCTCGAGCCGTGGTCGGAGTTTCTCACCGGCGAGCAGGGCCGTGCGCCCGCGCCGTTTTATGATCCGCTGGAATTTTGGATCACCGAGGCCCATCGCCGCGGCCTCGAGTTGCACGCGTGGCTGAATCCCTACCGCGCGCGGCACAGCGCCGCGAAGTCGCCGCCCGCCGCGAATCATATTTCCAAAACAAATCCCGAGGCGGTGAAAACCTACGGCGCGTTCGAGTGGATGGACCCGGGTGAGCCGTTCGCCGCGCGCCGCACGCTTGAAGTGATCAGCGAGGTCGTGCGCAACTACGACGTCGATGGCATCCACATCGACGATTACTTTTATCCCTATCCGATTCCCGCGCCTCCGGTTGGCACTTCCGCCAAGCCCGCGCCGCCCGCCGAACTCGATTTCCCCGACGAGCCAGCCTGGCAGCGCTACCTCGCGGTGAAGGGAAAATTATCCCGCGCCGACTGGCGCCGCCAAAACGTCGATTATCTCGTCGAGGATATCTACCGCACGATTCACCGCATCAAACCGTGGGTGCGCTTCGGGGTGAGTCCGTTTGGCATCGGCCGGCCCGACCGTCGGCCCAAGGGCATCGCGGGTTTTTCCCAATACGACAAACTCTACGCCGATGCGGAACTCTGGCTGCAAAAGGGCTGGCTCGATTACTTCGCGCCGCAGCTTTACTGGCCGAAGGAAAGAAAAGCGCAGGATTATGCGACGCTGCTGAAATATTGGGCCCAGCAAAACACCGTGCACCGTCACCTCTGGCCCGGCATGTTCACGAGCTCGATCAACGACACGCCGAAGTCGTGGGCGCCGGAAGAGATCACGCACCAGATAGATCTCACGCGTGCGAACAAGAACGCGGGCGGGCACATCCACTACAGCATGATCGCGCTCATGCAGGATCGGCACGGCATCAGCGGGCTGCTCGCCGCCGGCCCCTACGCGCAGGCCGCGCTCGTGCCCGCCACGCCGTGGCTCGACGCCACCGCCCCGGGCGCGCCCACGCTCCGGCGCGAAACCAGCGGCATCGCGGCCGGCTGGGTTTCGATCACGGCGGCTCCCGGTAAGCCGGTTTCACTCTATGCGATCTGGCGGCGGCATGGGCGGGAGTGGCGTTTTTCGGTCCAACCCGCCGTGGAGCCCGTGATCAACCTCACTCCTGATCCGAAACTCGGGGCGGTTGAGGCGCTGGTCGTGAGCGCCGTGGATGCGGTGGGCAACGAGAGTCCACGCGTCACCTTCGATCACACCGTGCGTTCGCAACTTTAACTCACCCCACTGCGCTTAATGGAAAACGCCGCCGCTCCCGCCCCATCTTCGCCAAACGTGTGGCGCTGGATTCCTTCGCTCTATTTCAGCCAGGGCATTCCCTACGTGGTCGTGATGACGCTCGCCGTCGTCATGTATAAAAACCTAAAAATCTCGAACACGGACATCGCGCTCTACACGAGCTGGCTGTATCTGCCGTGGGTCATCAAGCCGCTGTGGTCGCCGCTGGTGGAGCTGTTTCGCACGAAGCGGTTTTGGATCGTCACGCTGCAACTGGTGATCGGCGGCGCGCTCGCTTCGGTCGCGCTGACGCTGCCGGGGCCGGCGTATTTCCAGGCGTCGCTCGCGGTGTTTTGGTTGCTGGCGTTCAGCTCGGCGACGCACGACATCGCGGCGGACGGGTTTTATCTGCTCGCGATGCCGCCGCACCGGCAGGCGGCGTTTGTGGGTGTGCGCAGCACGTTTTACCGGATGGCGACGCTCTCGGGGCAGGGCGGGCTCGTTTATCTGGCGGGGTATTTGTCCGAGCAGACGGGCAGTTTCACCCAGGCGTGGTCGCTGGTGTTTTTAGTGCTCGCGGGGTTCTTCGTCCTCGCGGGACTTTATCACTACCTCGTGCTGCCGAAGCCGGAGACGGACCGGCCGGCGCCGCGCACGGGGCGGATTTTCCAGGATTTCGCGGGCGTTTTTGTGCTGTTTTTCAAAAAACCGGGAATCGGCGCGGCTCTGGGATTTTTGCTGCTCTACCGGTTTGCGGAGTCGCAGGCGCTGAAACTCGTGACGCCGTTTCTGCTCGATGGGCGCGACATCGGCGGGCTCGGGCTGACAACGCAGCAGGTAGGGCTCGTCTATGGCACGGTGGGGATCGCAGCGCTCACGATCGGCGGCATTTTGGGCGGGTGGATCATTTCAGTTTACGGGCTGAAGCGGATGCTGTGGCCGATGATTTTGGCGATGAACACGCCGAATCTGGTGTTCGTTTATCTGTCGCTCGCTCAGCCGGAGAGCATCTGGCTGATCAGCAGTCTGCTGGCGGTGGAGCAGTTGGGCTATGGCTTCGGCTTTGCGGCCTACATGCTCTACATGATCATGCTGGCGCGCGGGGAAAACCAGACGGCGCATTACGCGATCTGCACCGGCTTCATGGCGCTGGGAATGATGTTGCCGGGCATGGCGGCGGGCTGGATTCAGGACCAGCTAGGCTACGTGAACTTTTTTATCTGGGTTTTGATCGCGACGATCCCGTCGTTTGCCGCGACGGCGTTGATCAAGATCGAGCCGGGGTTTGGAAAGCGGGCGGGGTAGTTGAATCGAGGGGTAGAGCTGCCCGATTCCGTTTCTAAAGTTCCAGCCATGAGCTTAGCTGAAATCCTCGATGAGTTGCCGCGTCTCACGCACGAGGAGCGGCGGCTTTTGTGTCGCCGAGCGCTGGCGGTCGATGAAGACGAGGAAGTGGCCGCGACGGAGTGCATCGCAGTCGAAGGCTTCGCGTTGCTCGACAAGATCGAAGTGGCGGATGCGACGCGTGGTCAGAGACGAAACCGATCCGAATAACTGCATGGGTGGTGCCTGTGTAGAGCCGACGCTGGTCGTCGAGCCGCGGCTTGCCGGCGACCGGCAGCCCTGCACGACGAAGGGTTGGTCGGACGGGTTCTTATGAGGTCTGGGCGTTGGGCTGACGCGAAGCCTTGGAAAAGTAGGGCGGACTTCAGTCCGCCTAGGCCGAGCGGAGAACGGCGGACTGAAGTCCGCCCTACTTCGGAACGCTCGGTGGCGTTTTCTAGTTCTGACTCGGTTCGGTTGATCGGGCGCCAGTGTAGGTTGGTCCGAGTTTCTTGGCCGCGCGCGGAGCGCACGG
>JANXLP010000652.1 GCA_025355125.1 Opitutaceae bacterium
GGCGCAGACGGCGGCGCAGGCGGAGAAATTGCGGGCGCTTTTGACCCGGCCGACGGGTGGCACGGTGGCAGCGTGGCTGCGCCGGCACTTGGGCGTTTGATGATTTTTTTTCAGCAAACGAGATTGGTCTAAACCCGGACATTCTGTTGATTTCGTCCTCCATGCCGCTGCCGGAGCGCACCACCCGACGATCATTGCTCAATTACTGGCTGCCTACCTCGGTGCTGGTGCTGGGTTTTGTGCTCACGCTGGGTGCGGGCTGGTATAGCGCGCGGGAAGTTCGGCGCGCGGATCGCCTGCGCTTCAATCAGATTGTGGACCGCGTGGTCGCGGCGTTGCAGGGCCGGTTCGATGCGGCGGTCGAGGCGTTGAAAGTGGGTCGCACGCTGGTCGAGGCGGAACCGATTCTCAGCCACAACCAGTGGAGCGACCATGTGAACTCCGTCTGGCCCTATGTGAATAAGGGGGTGGTCGGTCTCGGCTACATCCAACGCTGGCCGCGCAGCGACATCGCGGCGCTGGAGGCGCAGGTGCGTGCGGATGGCCAGCCCGATTTTAAAATCGAGCGCCGCGGAGAGCACGAGAAACTCTATGTCGTCACACACCTCGAACCGGCGAAGTTGAACCTCGGCGCGCTTGGGCTCGACATCGCTTCGGGGAACACCCGCCGCATGGCGGCCGTAGCGGCGATGCGCACGGGCGAGCTGGCGCTCTCGCGGCGCATCCGGCTCGTCTATGGCGCGGAGACGGTGCCGGGCTTCCTGCTGCTGTTGCCCCTCTACGCGCCGAGTCGCCCGATGGGCACGCCGACGGACCGTGAGCAGGCGCTCAACGGTTGGGTTTATGCGTCGCTGCGCTCGGATCTGCTCCTGCAGGATATTTCCGCCACGCTCGGCAACCAAGCTGACATCGACGTGTTCGAGGGTTTGGAAACGACGACGTCCGCGCTACTCTTCAACAGCGACCGCCATCTCAAGCTCGATGAAGAGCGCGCCACCACGGCGGCGGACTACCGGGACCGCCTGTTCAGCGAGCAGCGCGTCTTCAAGATTCACGGCCAGGACTGGACGCTGCGGGTGAGCACGCTGGCTTCGTTCGACACGGCGAGTAACCGCCGGCTGCCGTGGTTGATCTTGATGAGCGGGGGATTTCTCAGCGTGCTCATCGCCGCAGCGGTGTGGTCGCTCACCAACGCCCGCGCCCGCTCGATCATGATCGCGGAGCGCATGACGGCGAGCCTGCGGCGCAACGAGGCGGAATCGCGCCGACTCGCGCTCGTGGCGGGCCGCACCGCGAGTGCGGTGGTGATCACGGATGCCGAGTGGCGCATCGAGTGGGTCAACGACAGCTACACGCGCGTTTTTGGTTACACGCTGGAGGAGGTGCGCGGTCGCCGGCCCGGTGAATTTGTCCACGGTGCCAATACCGATCCGGCCACGCTTGCGGCCATCGACGCCGCAGACGAAGCCAACCTTTCGTTCAAGGGCGAGGTGCTGAATTACACGAAAGATGGACGCCAAATCTGGGTGGAGCTGGAGTTGCAGCCGCTGCTCGAAGACGGGCGGGTGAACGGCCACATGGGCCTCGTGCTCGATATCACCGAGCGGAAGAAAGCGCAGGAGGACATTGCACGGAAAGAGGCCCAGTTCCGCTTCATCTTTGAGGCCGCCGCCATCGGCATCTCTTGGCGGCTGGTGCAGCCGGATGGCACGCAGACGCGGTTGATCAACGACGCGCACCTCGCGATCTGCGGGATCACCCGAGAGCAGGCAAACGAACCGGACATCTTCGCAAGGCTGACGTATCCCGATGACCTTCCCCGGCAACGTGCCTTGCATGCCGAGTTGCAGGGCGGCACGACCAACACGGTTTCGCTCGAGAAACGCTATGTGCGTTTCGACGGGTCCATCGTGTGGGTGAGCTTTACCACGCAGCGGCGCGTTTATTCCGACGGGAGCCAGGAATATCTTTCCACGATCATCGACATCACCGGGATGAAAAATGCGGGCGATGAGCTGGTGCGGCGCGAGGCTAAACTCCGCTTCATACTTAACGCCCTGCCGATTGGCGTCACCTGGACGAAGGATGTTTCGATCCCAAGCTATTACCTCAACACTGGCTTCTACCGCATCTCGGGACTCAAAGAGGTCGATTCGAATACGGCGGAGGACTTCAAGGCGATCACGCACCCCGATGACCAGGCGTTGCAGACTCAGCAATATGCCCGGCTGAAAAACGGCGAGGCGGACCGCTTCGACATGGTGAAGCGCTACATTCGCCCTGGCGGCGAGTTGGTGTGGGTGATCCTCACCATGCAGGTCTACCGCGGACCCGACAGAGCGATTCTCCACGAGGTCGGAACCATCGTGGACATCACGGTGCAGAAAAAACATTCCGACGAACTGCGGACGGCCAAGGAAGCCGCCGAGGCGGCCAGCGTCGCGAAGAGCCAGTTCCTCGCGATGATGAGCCATGAAATCCGCACACCGATGAACGGCATCATCGGCATGACGAGCCTGCTGCTCGACACCGCGCTCACGGCGGACCAACGCGAATACGCGGAGACGGTGCGTTTCAGCGGCGACGCGCTGCTCACGATCATCAACGACATCCTCGACTTCTCCAAGATCGAGGCGGGCAAGTTCGACCTTGAGAGCGCGGTTTTCAGCGTGCGCGAATGCGTGGAGGGCGTGCTCGATCTGTTGGCGGGCAAGGCGGCCGAGAAGCAAATCGACCTGCTCTACGAGATCACCGACGGCGTGCCCGGCGCCGTCATCGGCGACGTGACCCGCCTGCGCCAAATTCTCGTGAATCTCGTCGGCAACGCCCTGAAATTCACCGCGCGCGGCGAAGTCGTCCTCACCGTGGGTGCGCAGTCGCGCGGGACAGACACGGAACTCTCGTTTGCCATCACGGATACCGGCATCGGCATTCCGCCCGAGGCGATTGACCGGCTGTTTCGTTCGTTTTCCCAGGTGGACGCCTCGACGACCCGGAAGTTTGGCGGCACCGGCCTCGGTCTCGCGATCAGCAAGCGCCTCACCGAACTCATGGGCGGCACGATGTCGGTGGAAAGCGAAGTTGGGCGCGGCTCCACGTTCCGTTTCAGCATTTTGGTCGAGTCGGTCGCCAGCAAACCGCGTCCCTACCAGATGAGCGGTCGCCCGCAGCTCGTCGGCAAGACGCTGCTCGTGGTGGACGACAACGCCACCAACCGGCGCATCCTCACCACGCAGGCGCGCGCGTGGGGCATGGCGGCCCGCGCGGCCGAATCGGGTGCCGAGGCGCTTGGATGGATCCGCGCGGGGGAGAAATTCGACGTCGCGATCCTGGATATGCACATGCCCGGGATGGATGGCATGATGCTCGCCCGGGAGCTCCGCGCCCTACGTGACGAGCGTCAGCTCCCGCTCCTGCTGCTCTCGTCGCTCGGGCAACGCGAACTGATCGAGCAGCCGGAGCTTTTCGCGGCGTGTCTCCACAAGCCGGCCAAGCCCGAGCAGATTTTCGACACGCTGGCGGGGCTCTTCATCGAAGAGGCGAAGGCGGAGGCGACGGCGCATCCGTTCCCGGTTTCCGCGCCGCCTCCGCCGGCCGATTTTCAGATGACAGAGCACCTGCTCCTGGCCGAGGACAACGCCGTGAACCAGCGCGTGGCGCTGCACATGCTCCGCAGCCTCGGCTATCGCGCCGATGTCGCCGGTAACGGCCGTGAGGCGATCGATGCGGTCACGAGGCAGAGCTACGATATTGTTTTGATGGATGTGCAAATGCCCGTGATGGACGGACTCGCGGCGACGCGGACAATCGTGACGTTGTTACCGGAGCCGGCGAAGCGTCCTTGGATCATCGCGCTCACGGCAAACGCGATGCAGGGCGACCGCGAGCTGTGTCTCGAATCGGGCATGGACGATTACATCAGAAAGCCGATCAAGACGCCGGAACTCGCCGCGGCGTTGGAGCGGGCACGGCAGGCGATCAGCGCGCGGAAGTAGGGAGGCGGGTGAGAGCGCATACCAGCGTCTCTTAATTTCTAGACGTTTGTCATTGCGAGGTGCGCGAAGCGCGCCGTGGCAATCCAGCTGGATTGCTTCGTCGCTACGCTTCTCGCAACGACAGTCTGTTTATCAAGGGACGTTGGAATAGAGAGGTGGGCCGGGCGCTCCGCGCGCGGACAACTTTGAGGCGTCGCACGCTTTACGGCTCGGGTCGCTGGTAGGCTTTGGCCGCGCGGCGGAGCGCACGG
>JANXLP010000241.1 GCA_025355125.1 Opitutaceae bacterium
GCGTGGGGGAGAGTGAGCTGGATTGCCTCCTCCTGCGCCAAGGCTTCGGAGGACGCGGCGTCGCTGCGCTCCTCGCAATGACCGATGGGGAGGGCGGGTCGGAGACCGCGCCCTACGCTTGCGGCGTGGCGTGGCGTGCGATCAGGGCGCGGATTACTTCCATGACTCGTCGAAGAAGCCGGCGCTCACGATTTTTCCGGGCCAGCGGGGGCCGGGGGCCGTGCGGAGATCGACGATGGCCCAGTCGGGGAGCTTGGGGGTTTGCAGGGCGTTATTGCCGTAGCCGTCGGCGCGGAAATCGAGGCCGCTGTTGAGGACGATGTAGTGCGCGGGGTTGAGCGGATTGGGGAAGATGAGAATGGGGGCGTGCGTGGCGGAGGAATAATTTTCGCCGCGGAAGGTGAGCGATTTGGTGTCCCAGGTGAGGGGGAGTTTTCCGGTGGCGAGGAGTTTCGCGAGGACGCGATTCGAGGTGGGGTCGCCCCAGAGGATGAGATTTTTGTTGGTGATATCGGTATCGGTGAGCGCGGTGTCGGCGATGACGGGAGCGTCGCCGCGATAGACGTCACGCCAGAGGTGGCGGGCGGCGGTGAGTTCGCTTTCGACCCAGGTGGCGAGCTCGGGGTTGAGCGGTTTTCCGGTGGGACGAACGAAGACGAAGGCGTCCATGAACGCGTCGTCGATGGGGCCGGTGAGGCCGGGGTGCTTCTGCAGCGCCGAAGGCGCTGCAGAAGCAGTTGAGAGTTGAGAGCTGAGAGATCGGAAGCGGACCACTGGGCGTCGCGGCGGGTGTAGGTGAGCGACGGGGTGGGGGCGAGGCGTTGGCCGTCGAGGATGAGGGCGGTGGGTTTGATGTCGGAGAACGCGAGGGCGGTGACGTTTTTGGTGGTGACGGTGAGGGTGTCGTCGGAGGCGAGGGTCGCGTGGACGTCGGCGCGCTCCCAATGTTTTTCGAGAGCGAGGATGCGGAGCCACGCGGACTCGGGGTAGCGGAGCGTGTAGGTGGAGAAACGGATCTCGCGCGGCGTGGTGGGGCGGCCGGTGGTGATGAGGGTTTCGAGGCGCGCGGTGAGTTCGGCTTTGGTTGCGTCGTGATATTTGTGGGCGGTTTGCGGGCCGATGAAGCGTTCGAGTTTCAGACCGTTTTGCGCGAGGGCTGCCTCCATGAGATCGGAGGCTTCTTTCTGGCCGTCGATTTCGCCGGCGTAGGCGAGGGTGGGGACGTTGAAGAGGTTTTGGGAAATGCCGGTGGCTTCATACTGGCGCCAGAGGAGTTGCTCCCAGACGGGGCGGACCTCTTTGCCGGGCGCGTTGGCTTTGGTGAAGATGGGAGTTTCGGCGAAGCCGGCGCCGGGTGAGGCGGCGCACCAGAGTCCGGGGAAGTGGGTGGCGAGGTGCCAGGTGCTGCCGCCGCCCATGGAGAAACCGGCGACGGCGATGCGGAGCGGGTCGATGGAATATTGGGCGCGGACGGCGGCGAGGGCTTCCATCACGTCGATCTCGCCGGCGAACTTGGTGGCGTTGCAGAAGCGGCCATAGGGAATCAGCGTGAGCGTGTTTTTGGGCGTGAGCTGGGGCGGGCCGTTTTCGCGTTCGGCGAGGAAGGCGAGCTCGGTGCGCTTCTCGCCGCGACCGAGGAGCCAGACCATCGCTGGCGTAGGTTTCGAGAGATCGAGATCGGCGGGGACGACGAGGCCGTAGGGTTGAATGGAGCCGTCGAGTTTCGAGCGGTGGCCGCGAACGATGAGGCCGCGGGCTTCTAGCCACGGGGATTTTTTCGCGCGGAGTTGGGCGGCGCGCTCGCGGCCTTCGGTGAGGAGGTGGCGGGCGAAGGCGATCTCTTTGGTGGAGTAGAACGTGTCGTCGGCGAGCGACCAGGCGACGGCTTTGTGGAAAATTTCGACGTCGGGGAGGAGGGCTAGGAGAGGGGCGTCGGCGGGCGAAGCGAGGTCGCGGGCGAGGGTGTCGATCTCGGCGCGGAGGGCGGTGGTGCCGGCGGTGAGTTCGGCGCGGTCGGAGTCGGTGAGGGAGATGCCGAGGGCGGGGATTTTTTTCGGCGGAGGCGCGGGCTGAGCGGGCGGCGTTTGGGCGTGGGCGGTGGCGAGGGTGAGTGCGAGGGCGGCGAGGGAAAGGCGGAGGAGGCGCATGGGTTTAGGGTGAGAGAATGACGTCGTCGGTGGTGTGGAGTTTCTTATCGGGGCCGGCGCTTTGGATGGTCATGCGGGTGCCGCTTTCGGCGTGGAAGAAAAACGGGGTGCCCCAACGGTCGCAGAGTTCGCCGGTGGCGCGGTTGATCGCGGGGTGGTCGGGCGGGATGAGGGCGAGGTGGAGTTTGTTTTGGCCGGTGAGGGTGGCGGTGATTTCGGCGTTACTGCCGACGGGGTTGCCCTCGCGGGGGAAGTTGGTGCGGAAGGTGGAGACGATTTCGAGGACGAGGCGGAGGTCGGATTGGATCGTGGTCGCGGGGGAATTGAGGGTATCGGCGAGCGAGCTGCGCTCGCTCGCCGAGATTGGCGATTGGCGATTGGCGACTGCCAATTGGGGGGCGGGGAGTGAGAGCGAGGCGGTGGGGGTGGGCGGGGGCGCGGGCGGCGGGTTAAGGATACCCCGCCCTACCTCGGAGCGGTAGAAGAGCGCGATGAGGAGGAGGATCGCGGCGGCGAGGGCGAGAGTGGGGGCGTTTTTGCGGAGCACGGGGAGAGGGCGGCGCGGAAATTTAAGGTGAGGGGCGGGAGGCGCGCGGGGGACAAGCAGAGGGATTGCCGCGTCGCTGCGTTCCTCGCAATGACGGACAAAGAGGGAGCGGTGTGAGATGGGCTAGCGCGGGGCGGGGGCGGGGCGGGGCGGGGGCGTGGGCGTGGGCGTGGGCGCGGGCGCGGGGGCGGGCGTGGGCGTGGGTCGCAAATAAATTTGCTCCTACGGGGAGGGCGGGTCGGAGACCGCGCCCTACTTTTTCAGAGGAAGCCGAGGTTGGGTTTCGCGAAGCGGCCGATGTTGGGGAGGACGGTCGCGAGGTCGGTGGGGCTGACCCCAAACCATGTGGCGAGGGTCGCGGCGTATTCATCGACGCTCGTTGTCGGAATCCAACGGCCGAGGCCGGTGTCGTCGGGGCCGTTGACGGAGAGGGTGGGCATCGTGCCGTAGATGTTGGTGCCTTTGACGGCGCCGCCGACGACGAAGTGGTGGCTGCCCCAACCGTGGTCGGAGCCGTCGCCGTTGGAGCGGAAGGTGCGGCCGAAATCCGAAGCAGTGAAGGTGGTGACCTGGCTGGCGACGCCGAGCTCGACGGTGGCGTTGTAGAAGGCGTTCACGGCGGCGCTGATCTGGGCGAGGAGGCCGGCGTGGGCGCCGGAGACGGGGTCGGAGTTGGTGAGCTGGCCGGCGTGGAGATCCCAGCCGCCGAGTTGCACGAAGAAGATCTGGCGTTTGAGGCCGAGGGTGGGCGAGGCGGAGATCATGCGCGCGGCCATTTTCAGTTGGTTGCCGGCGGTGGTGTTGGGGAAGACGGTCGCGAGGGGCGTGGTCGCGGCGAGCACGCTGTTGAGGAGATCGGAGCTGACGATGGCGTCGCCGGAGGCGGTGGCGAAGGCGGCCTCGAAAAGGCCGGATTGGCTCTGAGCGAAGAGGTCTTTTTGCGCGCGGAAGCGGATGCCGTCGAGGTTGGTGGGATTGAGGGTGGTGGTGCTGCCCTGGAGGACGGTGGCGCCGCCGGTGCCGATGGCGTATTGGCTGACCTGGTTGCCGATCTGGAAGGTGTTTTTGCCGGCGATGCTGATCGACATGGAGATGTCGTCCTTCGTGTTGAAGGTGTTTACGAGGTCGGCGATGCGGCCGCCCCAGCCGGTGGTGGTGGGCTTGTCGGGGACGCTGTGCTGCCACTGGACCTGTTGGTCGCTGTGGGAAAAAAGCTGGGGCGGAAGCGGGACGCTGCGGGCGTTGTATTGGGCTTTGGTCGTGGGGTAAACGAGCGTGCCGGCGTTGGCGATGAAGGCGGCCTTGCCGGAGTTGAAGAGCGTCTGGAGTTCGCCGACGGAAGGATGGAGGCCCCACGTGCGGCCGTCGGAATTTTTTGGGGTGATCGCGCGGAGACTGGATTGGGGCAGGGCGAGGTTGGAGCGGGCGGTGGCGTAGGCGGCGTAGTCGGAGCCGGTGGGAATGATGAGATTGTTGGCGTCGTTGCCGCCGTTGAGGAAAAGGCAGACGAGGGCTTTGTAGTCGGAGCCGACGGTGGCGTTATCGACGCGCGGGAGTTGGGGGCCGTTGGCGGGGCTGGCGACGGCGCCCATGAGTCGGAGGCTGCCGAGGGTGGAGAGGAGGCCGGTGGCCCCGACGGCGGCGCAGCAGGCGCTGCCGAGGAATTCGCGGCGGGTGACTTCGGGGGCGGATTTTTTGGCCATGGGGTGGGCGGAATTTATGATCTATGATTTACAATCTATGATTGGTCGGGCGCGGAGTGGA
>JANXLP010000674.1 GCA_025355125.1 Opitutaceae bacterium
GCCTCGCAATTTTGGTAGGGAGTGGCCTTCATCCCGCAGAGAAGCCACGCCTCACTGATTGGATTCGCCACCATCGGCACGCCCAACGTGCATTCGCTCCGGATGAATCCATGCCGCATGGACTCGGCTTTATCCTTCCACAGACCGGGCTTGGTCGAGCAGCGTCCGTCCGCGTCATGAAAGAGCACCGGGCTCACCGGAGACTGATGTCGGTCTGCTCGTTTTTTTGCCAAGTAACCCAAAACCTGTGCCTCTTGGAAAAAGTAAATGTCGTCGGTCTCCTGCTTCTCCTTTTTCCCGCGAAAAAGGCTGCTCGCCGGACGTGCCTTGGGTAATTCCACGTCCTTTAAAACGGAGTGCGCGACGAACTCGATGGCATCGTCGGCCAGCTCCCATCCGGGAGTGATTTGCCCCAGTTCACGATCCACGATCTGACGCACCATTACGGCCAAGGGACCGGCCTCAAAATCTGCTCCGCTACATTCTCGCAGTTGATTATGACATCGTCCGATGTCGGTTGGACCTTCGCCCGCCAGCAGGAAGATCATTTTTTCGACTCCCCGTTGCCCAGGTCGCCGTCCTTGTCGGCTTCGGTGGAAAGGCGCTCTGCCATTGCGGCGAGATCGGTGTCCACGAAGACCTCTCCGGGGCCGAGCAGGTCCAGCTTGAAACGGGTTTCGGGTTGGTCGAAGAACCGGCAGGCCCGCGTATCGCCGCGCTTGGTTTTGTAGAGGAAAATCACCGCATCGCGTGCCACCGAGTCCTCCATGAAATTGAGAATGACCGGGCTATGAGTGGTGACGACGATCTGTTTCCCCTTGAGGCCCAGGCCGACCAGGAAATCGACCAGTTGCTCAACGAGCGCGGGATTCACCCCATTTTCGATTTCATCAAACAGGAGGAACTTGTGCTTGTGGGTGAAACTCTGAGCGAGAATCGCCAGCACTCGAAGCAGACCATCGTTGAGGTGGGCAGCTTCTGTGCCGAGGTTGCCTTCGTAAGCTTCCCGCACGACAAGCTTTTTCCACCCGAAGCGTTTCGTCTTAACGTGCAGGTCTTGAAACTGGGGATAGAAAATTTTGAGCTGCGCGATAAGCTCCTCCTTCTGCTGCAGGCTGAGTTTCCCAAGATAACCGGCGAGGTATTGTCCGCCGCTGCCAATGTCGGAGTCGTCGTTTCCGCGGGAGTTGCGATGCATCGACTGCGGCGAAAGGAGTTCTAGTGAGCGGAGGCTGAGCAGCTCGTTCTTGGTCTCCGCGAGCGCGGGATGGAGGTCTGCCAGTTTAAGCCCCGAAAGAATCGAACCCGAATATTCGAATTGGATTTTGTCGGTGCTGGTGCGTGACGCGTCCGTATCACCCTGAGCGACGGAGAACTGGCCATCCGCGAGTTTTAAGATAGGCACGCCGCCTTTGACCACCCACTCCTGAGTGCAGCGCAGCAGTTTGGTGTTAAACTTCGCGCCCCACTCCGCCCCCGTGCCATCCGCGCAGCGAAAATGCACAACGAAGGTGATGATCCATGACTTTTTACCGAGATGCGAAACCAGCTCGCCGCTTTTCCATGCTCGCTCCCTTAGCCATCCGGACACTGCGCCCTGAGCTACTTGGGTGACGAAATCAAACGCTTGCAGCAGCGTGGATTTTCCAGCGCCGTTCAGACCGATCAAGCAAGTGAATGGGGCAAGATCGCCGTCCTTGGAGGGCAGGTCGAAGTCAACCAGTGACTTGAAGTTTTCGATGTGGAATCGGGTGATCATGAGGACGAATGAATCAAACTAGCAGGCTGTCGGACTTAGGCTGATACTTGGCCTAGTAATTGCTATGTAATTAGATATGGCCCGATACGTGACTATTGACCGAGACACCCCGCTGCTGTTGCCGCCCGACCTGCGTGACTGGGTGCCGGCGGATCACCT
>JANXLP010000689.1 GCA_025355125.1 Opitutaceae bacterium
GCCGTGCGCCCCGCCGGCAACTGCCGTTCCCACGCATCCGCCAGCGAAGAGTCGGAGGTCGCGAGGATTACGAGAGTCGGCATGGAAAGATGACGCGGAAGGTGGCGCCGCTTCCGGGCACGGGCTGATCGACGGTAATCACGGCGTTGAGATTACTGAGAATGTCCCGGCAGATCGCGAGTCCAAGTCCAAAGCCCGACGACTTCGTCGATTGAAACGGTTGAAACAGCCGCGGCCTGATCTCCATGGCGATGCCCGGCCCGCTGTCGGATACCGACATCTCAAAACCCTCCGGGGTGTTGCGCGTGGCGACGAGCACCCAGCGCTCGCCGAACTGCGTCTCGACCGCCTGAATGGCATTGAAGCAGAGGTTAAGCAGCACCTGTTTGACCGCCGCCGGATCCGCGTAGGCCTTGTCTTGAGAAGCCTTCAAATCCTGTCGCAGTTCGATATTTTTTCCGCACGCTTTGGCCGCCACCAAGTCGAGTCCAGTGCGAATCACCGGATGCAGTTCCAGCAACTTGGCCGTATAGACGCGCGGCGAAGCCAGATCGAGGAGTTGCTCCGTGAGGCGGTCGATGCGGGTGACCTCGTCGCCGATCAGCCGGAAAAATTTATCTCTGAAAGCCTGATCCTGATAATGATCCGGCAGCAGCTGGACGAAGGTCTTGATCGAAACCAGCGGGTTGCGGATCTCATGGGCTAGGCTTGCCCCGAGCAGGCCGACCGTCGCGAGTTGCTCCGCGTGCTGCGCCTTGGCCGACAGATGCGCACGTTCGAGCGCGTTTTCGATGATGGCCGCCAGCTCGCTCAATTGCAGCACCTGCGGATAGGTAAACGGCCGGCGCGAAGCCGCGATGCCAACACCCACGAGCACCTTGAGCGTCGGCCCCTCGCTGCATACAAGCACGCCCAATTCCTGCTCCTCGAGAAACTGCGCCAACGCCGCGCGCTCCGGGCTGGATTTTTCGCGCGCGAGGCGCTCGGGCGTCGCCCAACCGATCTCCATGATCATTTTCGAAATCGCATTGTTCTCATCGAGCGTGAGCGCAGAGCAGCCGAAAGCCCCTTGCTCACCGGAAAGAATCAGCGAGCGCTCGCTTTGGCCCCAGCCTTTGAGAATGGAAAGGAAAGCTCTCTCCAATTTGTCGGTCTGGGCTTCCTTCCCCGCCGCCGCGAACGCGGCCTTACGGGCACTGGTGGCCTGTGGGTAAAACTGAAACACCCGGTTCAGCCAGCCGTTCAGCAGTGCCGTCAGCCAAAGCGCGACCACCACCGTCGCAAGAAAAGCGAACACCGGCGGCAAAAGCAGATCGAACGCCGCGTCTAGCAAGTAAACCATGCCGGCCACCGCCGTGATCAGGGTTATTTTTTGCAACGCCACCATCACGATCTGGCGCGCGTCGAAAATCCGATGCGCAGTGATCGTGACCGCCGCACCGGTATACGCCACCAACACCGCGATCGGCGACAAGTAGCGGTAGATCGGTTGCCGGGTCCAGGTGCTGAGGGAGCTCAGCGTCCACACCGTGATAAACATGCAGCATCCGCCCACCAACCAGACCTGCAGTTCGAGCCGCGGAATACCTTTCAACCGCCTGCTGGTTCTCAGCGCCACGACGAGCAGCAGGGCGTAAAGACCGATATCGACCACCATGTAAACATAGTAACCCCAGCCATACACCCGGTTGGCTCCCGTCGAATAGGGCGGGATAAAATAATCGGTGAACGGCAATACCACGATCACCGCCGAGGCCAGCAGCCAGCCCCAGCCCCTCACAAGCCAACCGGAAACCGATGCACCTTCGCTCCAAAGGATGCTCTCCTTGACGATCCAGAAACTCATCGGCGCCAGCGCACCGATGGCACAAGTCCATTGTAACCAAAACAACCCCCGTTCGGGCGTGCTGGCCGCCATGTGCCAGCAGGTCATCCAAGCAGCCGTTTGCAACGTGCCGACAAACACCGCTTGGTTTACCCTTCGCGCTGGGTGCGCCCAGAGGATAAACGCCCCCACCAGCCCCACCATGATGGCGGCGAAAAGTGCGGTGGTGATCAGCATCGTTCAAGCACCATGCATGCGTTAACGCCGCCCGCTCCGTGCGTATTAATCAACGTATGGCGGTGTTCGATGGCGCGCGACCGGTTGCTGAGGTTGAACGGACAGGCGGGATCGGGGTGATCCCAGTTCACCGTGGGCGGCAAAATTCCCTCGGCCAGAGCCAGCGCCGCCGCCGCCACTTGGACGGCCGGGGCCGAACCCAACGAAGTGCCGATCGCTCCCTTGATTGAAACCGCCGGTATATCAACGAGCCGAGAGGCGAAGAGCCGCTTCATTGCGTCCGCCTCTCCCCGGTCGACCTGTTTGTGGCCTGGCCCCCACGCACTGATAGCCTCGATCTGATTCGGGCGGATACGCGCCTCCGCCATCGCCTGTTTCGCTGCAAAAATCAGGCCTCCGCAGAGATCGCCGGGATCGTCGTTTCCACAGGCGTATCCAGAAATCCAACTATATCCCCTCCGCGGGCTACTTTCCGGTTCGATCACAAACATGGCGGCGCCCTCGCTCACCACCCCCGTCGTTCGCCAAAGATCAAACGGGCGTCCGAGGCGTAAGGGCATCTCATCGGTCGCGGGCGTCAGATCCGCAGCCCTCAACTCCAGCAGGGGGAATTTGTGCAGCGGGGCCTCGGAGCCGCCGCAGATCGCCATTTCCGCCTGGCCGTTCGCCACCAGATTCGCGGCATGGCCGATCGCATCGAGTCCCGCGCTGCACTGCGTCGATATGCCCATCGTCGGGGCCGTTATACCCAACGCCAAATTCACGGCACTGGGCACACTCGAAATACCCATCGTATACAACACACGGGCTTGGGCCCCACGGGCACCACGCTTTTGCACCGACTCGACCGAACCGCCGATGCTGCCAAAATCCATCAGGCTCGAACCCGTGACGACCGCACAGCTCGTCCGGCGCAATTCCTCCAAGCTCAAGCCCGCATCGCGCAGCGCCAGCATGGCTCCGGCCACCGCAAATAACGCCTGCCGGGACGAGCCCTTGGGCAAAGCCGAGGGGTCATCCAAATAGTCTGTAATCTTGAAACCATCGACTTTAGCCGTGACGAACGCTCCGAATTCCGGTCCGAGTTCGCGATACGGGACCACCCGGCTCACCGGCTCTAAAATCCCTTTCCAAAATTCATCCCGGCCGATTCCCGCCGGCGTGACCGGACCGATACCCGTGATTTTGACGCGCCTGCGCTTCATCCGGTCCGCCCTCCCCTTTGGCTACAACGTGTGATCATGCACTCAGCGCCGAAGCCATCTTCGGAAACACCATCCGCACCACCGTGCCCTTTCCGACCTTCGACTTAAGTTCAAAGGTGCCACCGTGCGCACCGACCAAGTGGCGGCAAATGCTGAGCCCCAGCCCTGTGCCGTTCGCCTTGCTGCTGAAACCACCGTGCATCGCGCGCTTCACCCGGTCATCGTCCATGCCCGCGCCGTTGTCAGTGATCGTCACCGTAAAATTTTCGCCCTCATTGGAAAACACTACCGTGAGCGCCACCGCTCCCGCTTCCAAGGCGTTCTTGAAGAGATTTTGAAAAATTCTCATCAGCTCATATTTCGAACCGCGCACGACCGCATGCATCTCGCCGCTGATGTGGATCGCCACATTGCCGAAGAAAAGCACCTGTCGCACATCCTGCGCGACCATCACCAAATCGACCGGGGAAAAATCGCCCGTGTTGCGTGAAGCCAACCGCCAGTTTTCCGAAAGATGGTGGCAATACTCCGCCGCCTTTTCCACCATTGCCGCATACTCCAGCACCTTCTGCCCCGCACCCGGATTGCGCATCGTATTCCGGCGCGTCTCCTCGACCAAAAGCGCCGCGTAACCGATCACGACCGTGAGCGGATTATTGAGATCATGCACCAGCTCTACCGAGGCCCGCGCCTGCCAGATTT
>JANXLP010000247.1 GCA_025355125.1 Opitutaceae bacterium
CGTCGACATTTGTATGCGCGATGAGATTGATAATGACTTCAGATTTCAGCTGAGACATTGAGCTCACCGGCGGCGACGAGCGCGACGAGCGCGAGCGCGAGTTTGAAGAGCGGGAGTTTTTTGAACGACATGGGCGGGCGCGCGGCGAGCTCAGAGGGGCCGCGCGGGATTCACGACGAGCGTGAAATCGAAGCGCAGGAGGCCGGGCTGGGTGTTGTCGAAATGCTCGTTTTCGACCGTGGCGACGAAGGGTGAACCGGTGAAGCTCGCGATGAGTTTCTTCGCGCGCTCATAGGACTCGGGGCTGACGTTGGAGACGGGGTTGGCGACATCGAGCAGCCGCCCCGCGAGAGTGAGTTTGAGTGGGGGCGCGGCGGGAGGAGCGGCGGGGGCACCCTCGGCGGTGGGCGCAACCGGGGCGGCGACACCGTCCGCCATGGGCGGCGAGACGAGTTGAATACGCTCGAGCCAGACGTCACCGACTTTGGCGAGGCGTGCCTGGACGTCGGCGAGGAAGTCGAGCCAGTTGGCCTTGGTGGCGACGAGGCCCTGAAGGGCGGCGACCTGTTTGCGCGCCACTTCGATCTGCGCGAGGTGGTCGTTATTGCGGGCCTCGACGGAGCGCAGCGGGCGGAGTTGGGCTTCGGTGGCGGCGAGCTGCGCCTCGGCACGGGCGGTGCGGGCGTGGAAATATAAAATGGGCGGCACCAACGCGGCGGCGGCGAGCACGGCGGCGACGAGGTAAAGCGGCTGGCGTTTGCGAAACGCGAGGGCGCCGGTGATCGCGGGGGGGAGCAGCGTGACATCGGCCACAGGTTGCACGAGCGGAGCGGCGAGACCGACGAGATCGGCCATCACGTGCGCCATGCTCACGGCGCCGGCGGCACGGGCATCGGCCGAGATTTCGACGCCGCGCAAGGGGTCGTAGCGTTCGACCGGGAGCTTGAGCCGCTCGGCGAGCGTCGAGGGAAGTTCCGCGATGAGAGAACCGCCACCCGTTACATAGATAGAGGCCGGCGGTGGTGCGCCCATCTGGCGGCGGTGATTGAGAATGGAGCGCGTGAGCTCAAGGTGGAGCCGACCGACAAACCCGGTGGCGGCGCGGTGCACGGCGGCGCGGGCGGGCGAGGTGTCGGGCAGTTCGGAGCGGCCGGAGAGGACCGAAATCTTGAGCGTATCGGCGGCGGCGAAGTCGATGTGGAGCTCCTCGGCGATCGCGGCGGTGACGGTGTTGCCCGCCAAGGGAAAGGTGCGGATATAAAAGCGCTCTCCGTCGAGAAAGAGGAGATGCGTCGAGCGCGCACCGATGTTGATCACGAGGGCGCTGGCCGGCGCGTCGGGATAACTGTAGCGAAAGGCGGCGCGCAGGGCGAGGCTGCCGGGCAGGGCGCGCTCGGGGGAGAAACCCGCGGTATCGGCAGCGGCGCAGAGGGTTTCGAGCGCGTCGAATTTCGCGGCGGCGAGCATGACCTCGAGATCGAAGCCATCGTCCGCGATCACAACGTGGTCCCACACCACTTCGGCGAGCGGATACGGGATGTGTTGCGAGGCCTCGAAGGTGAGGCTCTGCGTGCGCTTCGCGGGATCGAGCGCGGGGGTCTTGATAAATTTCGTGAGGGCGAGGTGGCCGGGAACCGCGAGCGCGCAGGGGCCGGAGAGTTGTTCGCGGGCGGCGATGGCACCGAGGGCGAGCGCGGTGTGGTCGGACCAGCGCGCCTCATGCGCGGGATCGGCATCCTGGGGCTCGATGGCAAAACGCTGCAGCACGAGCCGTCCGGTCGCACTCACGCCAAAGACGCCGCAGGCGACATGACCAGATCCTAGATCAACTGCGAGGATGCGGGTAACGCGCATTTTCAGGGTGCGACAGGCGATTTCATGAGCGCGAGGTCGGCAAGAGCATTCTCACGGAGATGCGCGGGCCCGGGGTAAACCGGCCGCCTCGCGCCGCACGAAGCTCGGCGTGGCGCGGGGATATTCAGGGGCGAAGGGCGTGAGGTATTGCGGCAGGAGCAGGCCATCGTTGGCGGGAGCGCCGGCGGCGACGGCGACTTGGAAGGCCCGGCGGGCCGAAGGGTCGGCGTTCAGCGCGGCCGAACTGGCGGGGCGGGCGGCGGGCAGGGCGCGACCGCCTGCGGCGAGGTCGATGGTCCAGAATTTGGGCGAGCCGTGGAGTTGGTCGCGTTTCACGAGTTCGGGCGGGAGATAGAAGCGCACATCGGCGCGGCCGGCCTCCAAGGCGACGCACTCGGCCTCGGCGCGGTAATACTCGACGCGGCGAACACCCCCGGCGGGCGCGGGCAGTTCCCAGCCGAGCGAAAGCGCGACGCGCACGCGGTTGACCATGCGCCCGGGCGCGGAGGGAGGCGGCGCGACCGTGAGCACGATCTCGGCTTCGAACCACGCGTCGGGGGCGTTGTTGGGCGCACGGGCGGGGTTGAAGCGGACGCTGGAGACCTCGACCTCTTCGGCGCGCGCGGCGGCGGCGAGAGCGAGCGCAAGGAGCAACAGGGGTAAAAATCGAAGCCGACAGGCGAGCACGGGTGAAAAAAGTTGTGCGACTACCGGCGAGCGTCACGCTAAATTCATCCGCCGGGGCTACTATTTACACGTAGCCGCAGCGCGATCGACCGGCCTATGACTTTGCCCGCCACTCCTTCAACTCCCGCCCTCACCTATAAGATTGCCGTCCTCGTTTTTCTGGAAAACGCCGTCGGCGAGCATCTGCTCTTATTAAGGGCCAAGCCGCCGAACCTCGGCATCTGGAGCCCCATCGGGGGGAAGTTGGAGACGGCGACGGGCGAGTCACCCTTCGAGTGCGCAGTGCGTGAAACGCGGGAGGAAACGGGCTTCGTAATCACGGCCGACGAGTTGCACCTCTTCGCGATGATCGCCGAAAAAGCCTACGAGGGCCAGTCGCACTGGCTGATGTTTCTCTTTCGCTGCCGCCGGCCCATCGACGTTATTCCAGCCGACATGGAGGAGGGAAAATTTGGCTTCTTCAGCCGCGCCGCGATCGGAACTACGGTGCCGATCCCGGAAACCGACCGGAACGCGCTCTGGCCGATCTACGATAACTACCGCGACCGCTTCGTGGCGCTGAAGGCCGATTGCGCCCCCGGCTCGCCGGTGCGAGTGGAGATCGAGCAGATCACGCCGGCGGTGGCGTAGCCGCCATCGCGCCACGGTATTCCGCTGAAGCCCGCTAAAGTGTTTTCGGGCAAGGCCGGCAATATTTAATGGCTAACTGAGCGCTGCCGTGCAGGGTGGACCGTGGCATGTCAGCCCCATCCACCTTCCTGCATCTCGCGAGCGTGCAACTA
>JANXLP010000021.1 GCA_025355125.1 Opitutaceae bacterium
CAATCTCGAGGACAACCTCCTCCTCTTCTTCACCGGCTACTCCCGCAGCGCCTCCGCGATTCTCAAGGACCAGAACGAGAAGTCCAAAGCCAACGACCAGGCCATGCTGGACAACATGCATTTCACGAAGGAGCTCGGCTACAAATCCCTCGAGTGCCTGGAGACCGGTAACCTTGAGGAATTCGCCCGCCTCATGGACATCCACTGGCAGCGCAAAAAGATTCGCAGCGCCGGCATGAGCAACGCCGTCATCAACGACTGGTATGACCACGCGATGAGCAGCGGCGCCCTCGGCGGCAAACTCATCGGCGCCGGCGGCGGCGGTTTCCTGATGTTTTACGCGGGCGACAAGAAAAAGCTCCGCCACGCCATGCGCGAAAAGGGCCTCCAAGAAGTCCGCTTCCGCTTCGACTTCGAAGGCACCAAGGTCGTCGCGCAGAACTAAGTCCGAAGGTTCGCCACCGCGAAACCCACACCCCTGTCCCGGTTTTACGTTCGTGTATTTCGTGTGTTTCGCGGGGACCTGATCCTCATGCCCGCTCTTCTTTGGCGCCACTCGGCTCCCCTCCTTCCCGGCGCTCGCCTCCCCGCCGTTGATGAGCTGAAAGGCGTCGCCCTCCTTCTCGTTCTGGTCTATCACGCGAGCAGTATTCTGGGCTGGCCCAACACCCTCCAGGGGCAGGTCGGGGTGGACCTATTTCTTCTCCTTAGTGGTTTCACTCTCTCGCTCGGCGCGGCGGCCACCGAGCCGGCGCGCGCGTTTTTCCGCCGCCGTTTTTTTCGCATCTTTCCCGCCTACTGGGCGGCGTTGATCCTCTTCCTCGCGCTCGACTATTTTCTGCGCGGTCTCGTGCATCCCGCTCCACGCATCTGGCTGCACGCCGTCGGCCTCCACGCCTTCGCCAGTGAGGGCGCTCTTTGGGGCATCAACGATTCCCTCTGGTTCATTGCCCTCATCGTCCCGCTCTATGCCGCCTTCGCGCTGCTCCGCCGCTGGCTCGACCGCCCCGCCGATCTCCTCGGCGCCGGCTGTCTGCTCACCGTCGCCGCGTGCCTCGCGTGCTTCTGGTCGGGCAATGCCGGCACGCTCTCCCACCTCGCCGTGCGCATCCCGTCGTTCTTCGTCGGCCTCATGGTGGGCCGCGCCGCCAGCGCGCCCGAGTTTGCCTTCCGCCCCACACCCCTGCTCGGCGCTGGCGCCCTCGCCCTCGCCTGGCTCACGCTCGACAAAAATCTCCCGATCCTCGGCGTGTTCGCCGCCCCGGCCGTCGGCACCGCCTGGCTTGCACTGCGCGAGTTTCTTCCGTCCGCCGCCCTCCGCCCATTCGCGTGGCTCGGCATTTATTCCTACGAGATCTACCTCCTCCACCAGCCACTCATCCGCGAATACAACACCTACGCGTGGCAGCACCTGCGCGGCGTCGCCTCGCCATCCGGCAACCAGCTCGCCCTCGGCGTCGCACTCGGCCTCGTCGTCACCGTGATCCTCGCCATCGCCCTCCACCACGCCGCCGCCCTCCTCTTCCCGCGCCGTGCGCGGCCCACCTCTCCATGACCCACCAACTCCCCGTCGCCCTCCTCGCCGGTGGCCTCGCCACCCGCCTGCGCCCGATCACGGAAAAAGTCCCGAAGCTCCTCATCGAGGTCGCCGGCGAGCCGTTCTTCTCCCACCAGATCCGCCTCCTCAAAAAAGCCGGCCTCACCCGCATCGTGCTGTGCGTCGGCTATCTCGGCGAAAAAATCGTCGAGCTCTACGGCGACGGCTCCAAATGGGGCATCGAGATTCAATACTCCTTCGACGGCCCCAAACTCCTCGGCACCGGCGGCGCGCTCATCCAGGCCCTGCCCAAACTCGGCGACGCCTTCTACGTTCTCTACGGCGACAGTTTTCTCCCCATCGACTACCTCGCCGTCGGCGACCACTTCGAAAAATCCGGCCGCCTCGGCCTCATGACCGTCTTCGAAAATCACGAACGCTACGACGCCAGCAACGTCGAGTTCGCCGGCGGCGAAATCAAAGTTTACGACAAAAAAAACAAAACGCCCGCGATGCACCACATCGACTACGGCCTCGGACTCTTCCGCGCCGCCGCCTTCGATGGGTTCCCACGCGATGCCGTCGTCGATCTCGCCGAAGTCCAAAAAGCCCTCGTCGCCCGCCATCAACTCGCCGGCTACGAGATCGGCGAACGCTTTTACGAGATCGGCTCCCACGAGGGCCTCCAGGAACTCGACACGCTCATCCGCGCCGGGAAATTCGCCTAATTTCTCCCACCGCTCCCGCTACTGCCCCGCAGGCGCCAAAAACCCACGCTCGCCAGCCAACCCCTTTCACCCTCTCGTCCTCGCCAACTAAAACCCATGTCCTACGTCATCCAACATCTCAAAGAGACCGCCGAAATCGTCGCCAAACTTGATCCCGTCGCCATCGAAAAGGGCGCGCAGGAACTCGTCGGCGTCCGCAACCGCGGCGGCCGCCTCTTCATTCTCGGCGTCGGCGGCAGCGCCGCCAATGCCTCCCACGCCGTGAACGATTTCCGCAAAATCGCCGGCCTCGAAGTTTACGCCCCCACCGACAACGTCTCCGAACTCACCGCCCGCACCAACGACGACGGCTGGGCCAGCGTCTTCGTCGAGTGGCTCCGCGGCTCCCGCCTCAACGCCAAAGACGCCCTCCTCATCCTCTCCGTCGGCGGCGGCAACTTGGAAAAAAACGTCTCCCCCGGTTTCATCTCCGCGATCCAGCTCGCCAAGCAGGTCGGTGCCCGCGTCATCGGCATCGTCGGCAAAGACGGCGGTTACACCGCCACGCAAGCCGATGCCTGCGTCATCATCCCGACGGTCAACCCCAACAACATCACGCCGCACTCCGAAGCCTTCCAAGCCGTCGTCTGGCACCTCTGGGTCTCGCACCCCGATGTGAAAGTGAATCAAACAAAGTGGGAATCCGTAGTAGCGGCTCCGGCCCGCTAAATTGTTAATCTTCCATAACGCGGCGATGACCTCGCCGCGTTTTTTATTTTACCCAGTTTCAAATCCCGCCTCGTCCATTCGATGCCCGCTCTCCACCCCGCCATCTTCCTCGATCGAGACGGCACGCTCAACGTTCAGGTCGTCCGCGCCGGCAAACCATATCCGCCCGCGACGCTCGCCGAGTTCGCCCTCTTCCCCGGCGTCCCGGAAGCCTGCGCTCAACTCGCTGCCGCCGGCTACGTCCTCGTCGTCGCCACCAACCAGCCCGACGTCGGCCGCGGCGACCAGTCCGCCGCCGTCGTCGAGTCCATGCACACGCGCCTCCGCGAACTCGTCCCGTCCATCACCCAGGTCGAAGTCTGCTATGCCCCCGGCCAAGGCGTCGCTCACCCCGACGACTATCGCCGCAAGCCCGCCCCCGGCATGATCATAGACGCCGCGAAGAACCTCCGCCTTGATCTCTCCCGCTCGTGGATGGTCGGCGACCGTTGGCGCGACATCGACTGTGGCCAGCGCGCCGGCCTCCGCACCGTCTTTATCGACTTCGGCTACGACGAAGCCCTCCGCGCTCCGCCCGATTTCACCGTCAAAAATTTCGCCGAAGCCGCCGCCGTCATTCTCCACACGACTCCGCTCTCCGCTCCTTCCGCGTCATAGCTCCGCACGAAAAACTAAAACCTTGCCCGTCCCTCCCCCAGAAACCTCACTCTCTTCCTCTTAATCACCACCCTCATGTCCACCACCAAATCCCTCAGCGATCTCAAGGTCCAACTCTACGCCGACGGCGCCGACAAAGCCGGCATCCTCGAGCTCTACGCCAAGCCCTACATCAAGGGCCTCACGACCAACCCCAGCCTCATGAAGAAGGCCGGCATCAAGGACTACGAAGCGTTCGCCAAAGACATCCTCCAATCCGTCACCGCCAAGCCCATCTCCCTCGAAGTCTTCACCGACGACATCGTCGATATGAAACGCCAGGCCCTCATGATCAATTCGTGGGGCTCCAACGTTTACACCAAGATTCCAATCACCAACTCCAAGGGCGAATCCTGTCTCCCGCTCATCAAAGAGCTCGGCCTCCTGGGCGTGAAGCTCAACGTCACCGCCCTACTCACCCTCGCCCAGGTCCGTGGTGTTGCTGCGGCCCTCAATCCCGCCGTCCCCGCCGTCGTCTCCGTGTTCGCCGGCCGTATCGCCGACACCGGCGTTGACCCGATGCCGATCATGCGCGCCAGCGGTGCCCTCCTCACCGAGCTCCCCAAGGCCGAACTCCTCTGGGCCAGCACCCGCGAGGTCCTCAATCTGTTCCAAGCCGATGAAGCCGGCTGTGCGATCATCACCGTCCCCCACGACATCCTCGCCAAAGCCGCGAAGATGATCGGCCTCGACCTCACCGCCGTGTCTCTCGACACCGTGAAGATGTTCGTCGCCGACTCCACCTCCGCCGGTTTCAAACTCTAAGAAAATCCG
Organism: Opitutaceae bacterium; assembly: GCA_025355125.1. Classification (GTDB taxonomy): domain Bacteria; phylum Verrucomicrobiota; class Verrucomicrobiia; order Opitutales; family Opitutaceae; genus Tous-C4FEB. The sequence continues at coordinate 4,444 of JANXLP010000021.1, forward strand.
CATTTACCTTCCCGGCAGACCCGCGCAGCGTCGCAGGTCTGCCTTTTTTATTTATGCTGTCGCGCTTCCGTCTGTCGCACCTTTTCACCGCCACTCTCCTCGCGTTTCTCCCGCTCGCCGCCACGGCCGCGCCCGTCGCCGATCCCGCCGAGGACAACGCCGAAGCCCAGCGCCTCTACGACCGCGCCCGCGACTACGTCACCAACATCAAAGAGGGCGATTACTCCTACGCCTACATCCAGTTTCACTGGAAGCGCACTCAGGCCAATATCGAGCGCATCCTCCGCGTTTATCCCGCCACCCCCATCGGCCGCAGCCTGGCCACCGGCCAACTGAAGCTCGGCGAGTTCGATCTCCCCTACTTCAAAGACCGCGTCCTCTCCCGCCTCGAAGAAAAGCGCATCGCCGCCTACGACGCCGTCAACTGCGCCATCTTCCTCTACAACTTCGACGAGAAGCGCTGGGACGACACCCGCCGCGCCGCCCTCGGTCGCATCCTTGAAGTCCTCTCCCGCCAGCAACGCTGGAACGAAGCCCTCAAATTCCCCGTTCTCGACACCGACAAAGCCTACAAAGCCGAGGCCATCTTCCGCGTCGCCGCCCGATTCGAAGTCGAGGACATGGTCAAAAAGCTTCTCGCCGTCACCGCAGATTCCGAACTTCCCGCCACCCACGCCCTTCTCGGTGAAGCCCTCGCCCTGCGCGGCCGCGCCCGCACCGAGATCACCAAGCTCCTCGACCAAGACTCCGCCGAGGTCGTCAAACTCGGCGTCCTCTCCGGCATGATTCAGCGCGAGGTCGCCATCCAACGCGCCGCCGCGCTCCGCATTTCCACCGGCAACATTCTTCTCGCCGGCGGCGCCCTCCAGCGCCCCACCGTGCGCGACGACATCGAGGCCGTCGCCAAGACGTTCTTCCCGCAGCCCACCCCCGCCTCCGCCGAACTCCTCGACACCTTTCACGCCGCCCTCGGTGCCCGCCCTGCCGCCGAATCCGCCACGACCGCGCACCTCGCCTATCTCGAATACCTCGCCGCCTTCGAGAAATTCGACGAACTGGAAACCTACGTCCGCTCCACCTCGCTACCCACCGCGACCCGCGAGCCCGCCTCATTAAAAGCCGTCGAGCTCTACGCCCAAGCCGGCCGCCTCACCGACGCCGAGCGCCACCGCGCGCCCTTCATCAAAGCCGGCGGCGCGAGTGCCGAAGCCTCCGCGCTCGCCGAATTCCGCGGCCAGATCAACTCGATCGAAGTCCCGCTCACGGTTCATCCGACCACGTTTTCCTCGCTCCCCATCAACGACCCGAGCGTGCTCGCCCAAGCGATCATGGAGTGGAGCCTCACGCCCAATCGCTCTATCCGCGGCGCGGCGCCCTACGATTCCGTCGTCCAGAAATTCCTGCCCGGCTTCGCCAATATTCCCGCACCCAAATCCGACGCCGTCCGCGACGCCGCCAGTGCCCTGAAGCCCTATTGAGCTGCGGCCTCCTTCGCCCGCGCTCCGCTCCGCCCTCGCCCACACCTTCGTCCCTATCGCTCCTCCGTGAACATCCTCTTCGTCAACTACGGCGACTACACCACCAACAGCCTCAACCACATCGCCGGCTTCGCCAACGCCCTCTGCGCCGCCGGCCACGCCTGCGCCGTCGCCGTGCCCTCCGGCGCCGAGACGATCTCCGCGATTCGCGAGCCGCTGTTCATCCCCACCACCTACGCCGCCGCTCTCGCCACCCCCGGACTCTTTCCCGACGGACGCTCCGCCGATCTGATCCACGCCTGGACCCCGCGCGAAGGCGTCCGCAAATTCGTCCTCTCCTACCAGCGCGCGATCGCCACGCCCGCCCGCGTCATCATTCACCTCGAAGACAACGAGCGTTACCTCATCGAAGCTTACACCGGCAAACCCTTCGCCGAGCTCCGCACCGCCAGCCCCCACGCCATCGAGACTTGGCTCGTCGACGGCCTGCCGCATCCGCTCCGTCACGAGACCTTCCTCCGCGTGGCCGACGGCGTCACCCACATCATCGACCGTCTGCGCGAATTCGTTCCGCCCGGCACCCCCACGCAACTCCTGCCCCCCGGCGTCGATTTTTCCCTCT
>JANXLP010000039.1 GCA_025355125.1 Opitutaceae bacterium
ATGCCACGGTCCACCCTGCACGGCAGCGCTCAGTTAGCCATTAAATATTGCCGGCCTTGCCCGAAAACACTTTAGCGGGCTTCAGCGGAATACCGTGAGGGGAACGGCGCGAGACGGTTTTTCGCGTTGAGTCGGTCTGGCGGCGGGCCGTGACTTCGAGCAACCCCTCCCATGCGTATGAAATCCCTGTTCTTGCCGGTCGCCGTCGCCCTGTTGGTCTTTGCCGGAATCACAGAAGGGTCGGCGCAACCGAAAGCGGGCGCGATCCGCGGCGAAGTGATCATCAACCGCAAGGCGGCGGCGTGGGAATCGCAGCAGGTGCAGGAGCCGTGCATCATCGAGAACCCGAAGGACCCGACGCGGCTCGTGATGTTTTACTCGGGCGTGCCGGCGTCGAATCGGCGGCTGTGCTATCTTGGGAAGGCGTGGGCGCTGAAGTCCGACCCGTTTACGTGGCATCAGGACGAGGCGAATCCGGTGTTCGCGCCGAGCAAAGACGGCTGGGACTCGGGCAGTCTCCGCCTCGATGCGGTGCTCTATATCAAAGAAGAGGACGCGTATTACATTTATTATTCCGCGACGACGGCCTCGATTCAGGACCGCATCGGCCTGGCGATTTGTTCGGCGGGCGCGGACGGTTATTCGGCGATCACCGCGGCGAACATCCGGCGCGTGGGCACGGAGCCGGTTTTGGCACCTGAACCGGCGGCGCCTTATTTCGAGAAAATGGCTTCGCAGGCGGCCGTGTTGCGCGAGTGGGATGCGAAGGCGGAGAAGTGGAACTGGTTCATGTATTACTCGTATCGCGGCAAAGACGGCACGTTGCCCGGTCTGCGATTGGCGACGTCGAGCGATGGCAAAGCATGGACGCGGCAATTCAACGAAAAGGACCCGCGCGGGATGGGGCAGATTTTCGAGTCCACGCCCGGCGCTTATTACGAGTGGCACCAGATTTCAAAAATCAACGGCACCTACGTGCTCGCGATCGAGGTGGGCGTGGAAAAAGGTAAACGCTGGCGTGCCGGGCTCGCCGTGAGCCAGCATCCGGACCGGGGTTGGCAGCAACTCGACGTGGACACCGTGCTGCAGACGAAGTGGGCGGGCCTCTATCGCGACGACACGATGTTTCACGTGGCGACGCCGGCGTTCTATCAGTTCGGAGGAAAATGGTATCTCTACGTGCAGGCCTGTCCGTTGCCGGGCAACGGCAACTACATCGACGGGCATTGGGACATGTGGGCCGTGGCGTGTGATCGGGAGATCGCGACACTGCCGGGGCACACGAAGCTGTTTATTCCGGGTATGCCCGCAAAACCGTAAGGCGGGCCCGGTGAGTTAGGCTGGTCGGCTAACGGTTGAAAAATGTGAGCCCGTGTTGCTCCAGCCAGCGCAGCCGCTCGGCGACGTGCGGGGCATCGGGCTGGGGCGGATAGACCCAGTAGCCGGAAATCGTGTTGGCGCGGGGCAGATCGTGCGTGGCGAGGTAGGCCTGCACCCACTGCCGCTTGGCCATGGCGATGGCGGCGGCGCGCGGCTCTGGCCCGAAGTTGCCCCAGATGGCGGCGCCGAGCACGCAGAGTCCGGCCACCACGCAGCGGCGGAGGGCGGGGGCGATGGCGGGCTCGGTCCAGGGTTGGGCAAAGATGATGAGGCCGAGCATGGCGGGCATGGTCATGGTCGTGTAGCGCCATAGAAAAGCGGCTTCCAGATTCACGGGCAGGCGACCGAAAGCGGTGAACGCCATGTAGGCGAGTGCGGTGCCGGTGAACAGGGCGGCGGCCGAGGTGCGGCGGGTCGCGCCCTGCGTCCAGATCTGCCAGAGCGACGAAACAAACACGCCGACGACGAGCAGCGCGAGCAGTCCGCCCGCGCTCGCGGCGAAGACCGTGTGTTCGCGCAGCCCCACGAGCGTCGCCAACATGTAGGCGACGAAGGTGCCGTAGTTCCACCAGTCGGCCACGGGGAAATGCCAGCCGGGCACGGCCGGGGCCCACTGGTAGCCGATGAGGAAGGCCGCGATGCCGGCGGCGAGCAGGGCGATGATCGCGCGAGCGGCGCACCGATCGGCGTTGGCGGGCGAGAGACTGGCGAGCGCCACGACAAGTGCGGCGGCTGTCGCGCTGAATCCGAAGCCGGTGAAAAGGCAGAGCCCGCCGAGCGCGCCGATGATCACGGGTCGCGCGGTGGAGGCGGGCGCGAGCCAGGCGAGGACGAGGCCGCAGGTGAGGGCCAGCGGGAGGACGGAGTGGGCGAGGTTGGGCGCGAGCAGGAGGGTTTCCCAGTGCAGCGGGCTGAGGATGATCAGGGGCAGCACGGCATCCCACGCGAGCAGCCGGCCGCGCACGCGGTAGGCGCAGGCGAGGGCGGTGGCGGCGGCGGCGGTGAGCGCGGCGACGCCGGCCCAAGCCTCGGCGCGGACATCCCATCCGCTCACGTTATAAAGCAACCACTGCAGGACTCCACCCAAGCCCTGCCGGTGCGGACCGTGTTGGCGGATGAAGCAAGCCCACGGGCCTTTGCCCTCAAAGAGCGGCGTGAGAAAATCCCATTGGTCGCCGTAGAGGACGTTGACGGCATCGTCCTGCACGAGGCCGGCGAGTCGCACGAGCGCGAGGGTGAACACCGTGGCGATGACGAGCCCGGTCCACCGGGCTGAGGGGGCTGCGGGCTCGGCGGAATCGCGCCGGGAAGGGGAAGGGGCGCGGGCACGCATGGCGGGAAGGCGGCAGGATTTGCGGGCGGGCGAAACAATCGGCAAGAATTATAGACAAATCGCCGCCGCGATGACGCTTACCCGGCATATCACCGCAAACCCCCGCATGGAGGACGCAACCCACGATGACAACTGGCACCATTGGTTTGAGCTTTACGGCCCGAAGCTGCTGCTGTGCGCGCGGCAATGGACGCGCTCGGCCGCCGATGCCGACGACGTGGTGCAGGAAGCCTTCGTGCGTTTCTGGCGGCACCAGCGCGGATTGCCGGGCGAACCGCTGGCGCTGCTCATCACTTCGGTGCGGCGGGCGGCGCTGGATCTTTCGCGGCGGGAGTCGCGACGCGCGTTGCGTGAAGAACGCAGCGAGAATGGGCGCGAAGATGTGGAGCCGAGTTTCATCGCGCCCGTCGAGGGCGAGGAGCGCCGCGCGGCCATCGAGGATGCGCTCGGGCGCCTGCCCGAGGAGCAGCGCGAAGTGCTCGTGCTTAAAATTTGGGGCGAACTCACCTTTGAAGAAATCGCCGGGCAACTGGAACTGTCGGCCAACACCGCGGCGTCGCGCTACCGCTATGCGCTCGGTGCGCTCCGCAAAGAATTAAACGCCACCTCCTGCCATGGATGACGATTTCCAAGCCCTCGAAGCCGAGCTGAAAGCCCTGCAACCCGCGGCGCCGTCACGTGAATTGCACGCCCGTGTGACGCGCGAGCTGACGCCAGTAGGCGCCGCCTTGCCGTGGTGGATATGGAGCGTAGTGCCTGTGGCGGCGGCGCTGCTTATCGCGTTTACCCTGGCCCAGCGGCACGCGATCCCGGTTGGCGTCGAAGCGGGCGCGTCGCCGCAGTTTCGGCCGGTGTCGGCGGAAAATGTTCTCTATTCAACGCAGGACGAGGGCCCGGTCACGCTTGCCGACGGCACGCTGGCGCGGCGTGTGCGCTCTTCCTATGTCGATACGATTACGTGGGAAAATCCCCGCAACAACGCTTCGCTGCGCTGGAGCGTTCCGCGTGAGGAGATCCGCATCGTGCCCGTTCGTTTTCAGTGATTCTCCGCGATCAAAAAAAACTCAGATCTCAAAATTAAAAACCCATCCCATCATGAAAATGAAATCCACCCTGCGTTACTGGCTCCCATTGCTCGCGGTGGCGGCCGCGGTGCCATCGTTGCGGGCCGACACCAAAGAGCTCCGCGTCCTCGCCCAGACGAGCGGCGGCGCGACCGACAAGGCGGAGCGCCGCGTGACGGTGCGCCAGGTCGGTTGGCCGGCCGCGATGGAAAAAGTGCCCTTCCTTGGCGTGGTGACCGGGCCGGTTTCCTCCACGCTCTGCTCCCAACTCGGCCTGGTGCAGGGAGCGGGCCTCGTCGTGAACCAGATCGTGCCGTTGAGCCCGGTGGCCGGCGTGTTGGCACTCCACGACATTTTGGTGAAACTCGACGATCAGTTGCTCATCGAGACGAACCAGCTGGCGGTGCTCGTGCGTAGCCACAAGGAGGGCGACGAAGTCACCGTCACCTACCTGCGCGGCGGCAAGCAGGCCACGGCGAAGGTCAGACTGGCGCTGCATGATGTGCCGAAATTTTCGGTGAGTAGCGGGGCGACGTGGCCGGCGAACGGGACGATTAACATTTCCGGAGCCGAAGCACTTCCCGGAAGTGTCGGCCGGCAGGAAGTTGACCGCGTGCTCTCGATGATCGACGCGCAGCGGGTGCCCGAGCCGGGCAGTGGTCCCAATGTGCGCCTCATGAAGATGAACACCAACAACAGCACGATGGTGCTCTCCGATGATGAGGGCTCGATCGAGATCACGACCAAAGACGGGATCAAGAATCTCGTGGCGAAAGATCCCAAGGGCGCGGAGATCTGCGCGGGACCGATCACGACTTCTCGCGAGCAAGAGGCGCTGCCGGCGGGAGTGCTCGCGCGGTTGAAGAGGCTGGAGGGCCTGCAGGACTTTCAGTTCAAGACCGGCGAAGATTTCAAAGGCGGCGAAGTGAAGGTGATGACGCCGCCGGGGCGGAAAATTTCGCTGCCTCAGGAATCGCGGGCGCCGGTGCGGCGCGTGCAGGCGTTTTGAGCGGCGGGCTCCGCGAACGGATCGCTTCGGTCAATGAAAAGCGCGGAGCCTTTGCAGGCCCCGCGCTTTTGGCGAAGTGAAGTCGGTTTTTTGCGGGTAGGTTCAGGCGGCGACGACCTCGTCGGCCGCGGGGCGCTTGAGGAAGGCGGCGGTGACGAGCGAGACCAGCGTGCCGAAGAATAGGCCGGCGAGGAAACCGATAGCTGACTGGACGGCGGGCTTCATCCAGGCGCGGGTCATGGCGTTGATCTGATCGATTTTGTCGGCGCTGAGACCTTTGGCCTCAAGTTTGTCGGACTGGGCCTGCATCATGATTTCGATGAAGCCGGGGTTAATGACGGAGGAGTAGAGGTCGTTGAAAACGGTCCCGAAGAGGGCCGGCGAAGAGCGTGATCATGACGCCGGCGCCGAGGGCGCGGCCGTAGCCGAAGTCTTCGGTGGGCGGTAGCTCGGCGCGGCGGGCTTTGACGCCGAGCACGGTGCAGGTGACGCCGATGGCGAGACCGCACACGCTCTGGATGACCTGAGCCGTGCCGAGCTTGGAGGGCTCGGAATGGTAGCCGAGGAAATAGAGCGCGAAGACGACGAGCGCACTTCCGAGCGCCATGTAAAAGCCGTAGGTGAGGTAGGTTTTCATTGCGAAGGGGATGATGTCGTGGAGGTGGGCGCGGGCAACGCCGGTATGACCGGCGGACGGCGAACGGGATGAATGGAGCGCTGAGGCGCCGGTGGCGCGAGGCCGGGCGTCGGCGGAGCGGGCCAGCTCAGGATTTCTTGGCGTGATCGCGGGCGTAGTGCTCGGCGAGAACGTCGTGGCCGAAATCGCCGGAGAAATTGCGCCACACCGAGTGGATGTGGTTGGCGCTGTTCTGGGTGTTGTCGAATTCGACGACGAAGGTTTTACCCTGAATGCGGTAGTAATGACCGGCGCTGCGGTCGAGGGCGCCGGCCCAGGCGAAGTGCAGGCTGTCGAGATTTTTGCCGGTGGCCTCGGCGAGGGCGGGATCGGCGATCTCGGCTTGGTAGCGCGTGAAGTAGAGTTGGAGGAGGGCGCGGAGTTGTTCGCGTTGCGGGGCGGTGAGGGCGGTCGCCGGCAGGCCGGCGGGAGAGAGCGGATCGACGCGGGCTTTGTTGCTCGTGGCGATTTCGGTGGGCGCTTTGGCGGCGATGAGGGCGGTGGCGAGCTGGGTGGCGTCGAGGGAGTTTACGAAGGCGAGGCCCATGTCCTCTTCCTCGGCAAGGACGCGGGTGCCTTTTTGAGGACCGTCGCGGACCTCGGCGGGATTGGTGCCGAAAAAGGACGGCGTCACGGAGACGTGATCGGCGTCGAAGATGGTGAAATTGAGTGAGAGATGGTGACCCTCGAAGCGCCAGCCCCACGGGGCTTTGGCGGAGGGATCGCCGAAGATCGTCACATAATACATCGTGGGATCGCGGCGGACGGCGTCTTTTTCGATTTCGCGGAGAACGTTTTCGAGGGTGATGATCGTCTCGGCGCGGGCGGCACCGCGGGCGCTGAGGCCGGAGCGGAGGAGGGCGCGGGCGAGGTCCTGTTGCGCGGGCGTCATGGCTTTCAGCGTGAGCCCGTCCCGCGCGATGGGGACGAAGAACCATTTTTCGCGTTCGGGGGCGGTGAGGTTGAAGACGGCCTTGCTGCGCTGGGCGGGATCGAGCGCGGCGAGAAATTTCTGGGCAGCGGCCGTCATCTCGGCGGTCGAGGCGAGGGCGGTGAGCGGGGCGGTCGTCAGCAGGGCAGCGATGACGGCAAGGAGACGGCGTGGGGTGAGGCGCATGAGGCGGACGTTTTGTTAAAGCGGGTGGCGGGGCAAGGGTTGAAAACCGAAAGCGGTGTGCGCAGGTGGAATTTTTTAAAATCTTCTAGCAACGCCCGGCTAAGCTGAGTCGTCTGGCGGGACACCTCAGCTTCAGTAGAGTCTGAGGTTTTCTATCCGTTCTTATTTTTCGTTTTCATCCACACTTTCATTATGTCGCAAGCTCCCGCCCGTCGTCGTTGGTTTCTCTATGGTATCGTCGCCTTGGTCTTTGCGGGCGGCGCGTGGTATTTTGGGGTGCGCAAGCAGGCGGCGCCGGTGGGCATGGGCGGCCAGTGGCGGCGGAATAACAACCAGCCCACGCCGGTGCGCGCCGAAGTCGCGCAGCGCCGCGACATGGCCGTGCTGCTGCGGGCGATCGGCACGGTGCAACCGCTCAATATCGTGACGGTGCGGAGCCGCGTGGAGGGCGAGTTGCTGCGGGTGGCGTTTACCGAGGGCGAATTTGTCGAGCAGGGAAAGTTGCTGGCCGAGATCGACGCCTCGACCTACCGTAGCCGGCTCGCGCAGATGGAGGCGCAGATGCGCCAGAACGCGGCGCAATTGCGCACGGCGAAGGCGGACCTGGAGCGTTTTCAGCAATTGAACGGGCAATCGCTCATTTCTGCGCAACAGCTCGAGGCGCAGCAGGCGCTCGTCGCCGACCGCGAGGGTGCGCTCGCGGCGGATCAGGCGCAGGTGGACGACGCGCGCCGGCAGCTCGCCTACACGAAAATCGAGGCGCCGATCGCGGGGCGGCTGGGTCTGCGTCAGGTCGATGCGGGCAATCTCGTGCGGCCAAGTGATGCGAAGGGTATCGTGGTCATCACGCAAATGCGGCCGATTGCGGTTACGTTCACCGTGCCGGAGATGGATCTGCGGCAGGTGATCGAGCCGTTGCGCGCCGGCGAACAGATGCAGGTCCAAGCGTGGGACCGCAATGAGCAGACGCTGCTCGCGACCGGCGTGTTGAAGACGGTGGACAACCAGATCGAACTCGCGACGGGCACGTTGCGGCTCAAGGCCGAGTTCACCAACGCGGACGAGAAACTATTTCCCAACCAATTCGTAAACGTGCGTCTGCGCGTGCGCACACTCTCCCAGGCGGTGGTCGTCTCGGGCGCGGCGGTTCAGTTCGGCTCGCGTGGCACCTATGTGTTTATCGCCAACGAAAAAAACGAGGCCACCGTGCGCGATGTCGTGCTCGGGCCATCGGACGGCGCGATGCAATCGATCACGAAGGGTCTGGAAGGCGGCGAACGCGTGGTCATCGAGGGCGTGGATCGGCTCCGCGAGGGGCGGCCGTTGATCCTCGTGGAAAAAGACGGGCAGAGTCCCGCGGCGCCAGCCGCTGGCGGACCGGGCGGTGCGCCGAAAGACGGAGCCAAGGGCGGCAAGGCCGGGACGACCAAGTAAGCGATGAACCCCTCACGTCCGTTTATTCTGAGGCCGGTCGCGACCAGTCTGTTGATGGTCGCGCTGCTGCTGTCTGGCATCATGGCCTATCGGTTGCTGCCGGTCTCGGCGCTGCCGCAGGTCGATTTTCCGACGATTCAGATTTTCACGTTTTATCCCGGCGCGAGTCCGTCGGTGATGGCGAGTTCGGTGACGGCGCCGCTGGAGCGGCGCTTTGGGCAAATCCCCGGAGTGAACCAGATGTCGTCGTCGAGCTCGGGCGGCTCCTCGGTGATCACGTTGCAGTTCTCCCTCCAAGTGTCGCTCGCAGTCGCGGAGCAGGAGGTGCAGGCGGCGATCAACGCGGCGGACAATCTCATGCCGAACGACCTGCCGACGCCACCGGTCTATCGGAAAGTAAATCCCGCCGACACGCCGATCCTCACGTTGGCGGTGACGTCGGGGACCATGCCGCTGCCGCAGGTTCACGATCTCGTAGATACGCGCATCGCGCAGAAACTCGCGCAGATTCCCGGCGTGGGCATGGTGAGCCTCGCGGGCGGGCAGCGGCCGGCGATCCGGGTGCAGATCAATCCCGGCGAGCTGGCGGCGCGCGGGCTGAATTTCTCCGACGTGCGCAACGCCATCACGACGGCGAGCGTAAACCAGCCAAAGGGCAGCTTCGACGGGCCGATCCGCACGATCCTGATGGACGCCAACGACCAGCTCCGCTCGGTCGAAGAGTTTCGCAATCTCATCATCACGTATCGCGACGGCGCGCCGCTGCGCCTCGGCGACGTGGCGCGGATCGAAAACGCCTCCGAAGACCGGCGGCTCGCGGCGTGGGCCGACGAGTTGCCGGCGGTGTTGATCAACGTGCAGCGGCAGCCGGGCGCCAACGTGATCGAGGTCGTGGATCGCGTGCGTGCGCTCCTGCCGCAACTCGCGGCGAGCCTGCCGGCGGCGGCGGAACTTGCGGTGCTCACGGATCGCACGCAGAGCATCCGCTCCTCGGTGCGCTCGGTGGAGCACGAGCTCATCTTCGCGGTGCTGCTCGTGGTGCTGGTGACGTTTGTGTTTCTCCGCAATATCGCGGCGACGATCATCCCGAGCATCGCGGTGCCGTTGTCGCTCATCGGCACGTTTGGCGTGATGTATCTGGCGGGTTACTCGCTCAACATTCTCACGCTGATGGCGCTGACGGTCGCGACCGGCTTCGTCGTCGATGACGCCATTGTAATGCTCGAAAATATCGCGCGCTATCGCGAGGAGGGCTACGGGCCGATGGAGGCGGCGCTCAAGGGCGCGGCGCAGATCGGGTTCACGCTGGTCTCGCTCACGATTTCGCTCATCGCGGTGCTGATCCCGCTGCTCTTCATGGGCGACGTGGTCGGGCGGTTATTTCACGAGTTTGCGATCACGCTCGCGGTCTCGATTTTGATTTCGCTGGTGGTGTCGCTCACGCTCACACCGATGATGTGCGCGCGCATGCTCTCGGTGCCCGTGGCGCACGCCCACGCGAAGCCGGGGTTTCTCGATGCGGTGATCGCGCGCTACGGCCTCTGGCTCGACTGGGTGTTGCAACATCAGCCGCTCACGCTCGCCGTCACCATTGGCACCGTGCTGGTCACAGCGGGGCTCTACCTGATCGTTCCGAAAGGATTTTTCCCGGTGCAGGACAACGCGGCGATTCAGGCCGTGACAGATGCTCCGCAATCGGTGTCGTTCGCCGCGATGGCGGAGCGACAGCAGGCGCTGGCGGCGAAGATTCTCGAAGATCCGGCGGTGCGCAGTCTGTCGTCGTTTATCGGCGTCGATGGCACCAATTCCACGCTCAACAGCGGGCGCATGTTGATCAACCTGCACCCGCACGAGGAGCGGAGCGAGTCGGCGAACCAGATCATCGAGCGCCTGCGCGTGGCGACGCGGGCCGTGCCGGGGATCTCGGTCTATCTGCAACCTGTGCAGGAGCTCACCATCGAGGATCGCGTGAGCCGCACGCAGTTTCAATTCACGCTCACGAGCCCCGACGAAAAATTACTTCAAGATTGGGTGCCGCAACTGATCGCGGCGTTGCAGGAAGTGCCGGAGCTGTCGGACGTGGCGAGCGATCTGCAGAACCGAGGGTTGCAGGCATTCTTGGAAATCGACCGCGACGCGGCGAGCCGGCTCGGCGTGACGGTGGCGGATATCGACGACGCGCTCTACAGCGCGTTTGGCCAGCGGCAGATTTCCACGCTCTTCACGCAGGCGAGCCAGTATCGCGTGGTGATGGAGGTTGATCCGCGCCTCGCGAAGGGGCCGGAGGCGCTCACGAGTCTCTTTGTGCGGACGCGCGGCGGGCAGCCGGTGCCGTTGTCGAGCATCGCGCGGGTGAGCGAGCGGCCGACGACCCTGCTCATCAATCACGTGGGCCAGTTCCCCTCTGTAAGCGTTTCCTTCAATCTCGGTGGCAAGGCCTCGCTGGGCGACGCGGTGTCTGCGATTGAGCGCACCGTAGCCAAAGTCGAGCTGCCGGCGGCCATCGAGATGCGGTTTGAGGGCGCGGCGCGGGCATTCCGCTCGTCGTTGTCGAGCACACTGTGGCTGGTGCTCGCGGCGATCGTGACGATGTATATCGTGCTCGGCGTCCTCTACGAGAGCCTGATCCATCCGATCACGATTCTCTCGACGCTGCCTTCCGCGGCGGTGGGCGCGCTGCTCGCGCTGTGGGTGACGGGGCGGCCCTTGGACATGATCGCGATCATCGGCATCATCCTGCTGATCGGTCTCGTGAAGAAGAACGGTATCATGATGGTGGACTTCGCGCTCGAAGCCACGCGGCGGCAGGGCTTGTCCCCGGAGAAGGCGATTCACCAGGCGGCGCTGCTGCGCTTTCGGCCGATTTTGATGACAACGCTTGCGGCGCTCTTCGGAGCGTTGCCGCTGATGTTTTCGAGCGGCTCGGGCGCCGAGCTGCGACAGCCGCTGGGCCTCGTGATGGTGGGCGGGCTGCTCGTGAGCCAGGTGCTGACGCTGTTCACGACGCCGGTGGTATATCTCTATTTTGACCGCTTGCGTGCACGCCTGGTGAACCGTCGCGCGAAGGCGGTGGTGGGTGATGTCGCCGTCGCGGAGCCGTTGGCGCATCCGATCCGATGAACCTTTCGCGTCCCTTCATACGTCGGCCCATCGCGAGCGGCCTGATCGCGGTCGCGCTCGTGCTCGTGGGCGTGCTCGCTTACGGGCTGCTGCCGGTGTCGCCGCTGCCGCAGGTGGATTTTCCCACGATCCGGGTGAGCGCGTCGCTGCCTGGAGCGAACCCGGACACGATGGCGGCGAGTGTGGCGGCGCCGCTGGAGCGCGCGCTCGGCGGCATCGCGGGAGTGAGCGGTATCTATTCGGACAGCCGACAAGGCCAGACGAGCATCACGCTGGAGTTTGCGCTCGGTCGCGACATCAACGGCGCGGCGCGCGACGTGCAGGCGGCGATCAACGCAGCGCGCGGACAGTTGCCCTCGGGCATGCCGGGCAATCCCACCTTTCGGAAAGCTAATCCCTCGCAGGCGCCGATCATGGCGCTGGCGTTGAGTTCTCCGAATCTCGCTCCGGGCACACTCTACGATCTCGCGACCACGGTGCTCGCGCAAAAAATTGCGCAGATCAACGGGGTCGGCGAGGTCTCGGTGGGCGGGAGTTCGCTGCCGGCGGTGCGCGTGCAGCTCAACCCCAACGCGCTCTCGCACTACGGCATCGCGCTCGACGAAGTGCGGCGGGCCATCGCCTCGACCAACTCGATCCGGCCGCGCGGCGCGATCGAGGGCGGCGACCGGCAGTGGGAAGTGCAGTTGAGCGGCCAGCTCCGCCACGCGGCGGAATATAATTCTCTCGTGATCCGCTATGTGGATGGCGCGCCGGTGCGGCTCGGCGATGTGGCGACGATCACCGATTCCGTGGAGGACCGCTACAGCAGCGGATTTCATAATGACCGGCCGGCGGTGACGCTGCTCATCAGCCGCCAGCCGGGAGCGAACATCATCGCCACCATCGACGCCATCAACGCGCAGTTGCCGGCGTTGCGCGCGCTGGTGCCGGCGGATGCGGGCCTTGATGTCGTGATGGATCGCTCGCCGGGCATCCGCGGCACCCTGCACGAATCGCAGAAGACTTTGGCCATCGCGGCGGGGCTCGTGATGATGGTGGTGTTTCTCTTCCTGGGTAGCGCGCGGGCGGCGTTGATCCCGTGCCTCGCGATCCCGGTATCGCTCATCGGCACGCTGGCGGTGATGTATCTTTACGGTTTTTCGCTGAACAACCTCTCGTTGATGGCGCTGATCGTAGCGGCGGGGCTGGTGGTGGACGACGCCATCGTGGTCTTGGAAAATATCTCGCGCCACATCGAGCGCGGGCTCTCGCCGTTTCGCGCCGCGCTGAAGGGCTCGGGCGAGGTCGGCTTTACGTTGCTCGCGATGAACCTGTCGTTGGTCGCGGTGTTTGTTTCGATTCTGTTTATGGGCGGGCTCGTGGAGAAACTGTTCCGCGAGTTCTCGATCACGCTGGCGGCGGCGATGTTGGTCTCGCTCGTAGTGTCGCTCACGCTCACGCCGAGCCTCTGCGCGCGGATGTTGGTGCGGCACGATGCGTTGCCGCCGAGCCGGTTTCGCCAGCGGACGGAACGGGCGTTTGCGGCGCTGAAGTCGCGCTACGCGCGCACGCTCGCATGGGTGCTCTCGCACGCGACGCTCACCCTGATCATTTTTCTCGGCACGATCGCGCTCAACGTTTCGCTCTACATCTCGATCCCCAAAGGTTTCTTGCCGTTGCAGGATACCGGGACGCTCCAGGGCTTCGTGCGCGGCGACGATGCGTTTTCTTATCAGGTGATGCAGCCGAAGGTGGAGGCGTTTCGCCGGCATATTTTGGCGGACCCGGCGGTGTCGGATGTGATCGGTTCCTCGGGTGGCCAGACGGGTCTCAGCAACGCGCGGCTCACGATTCGGCTAAAGCCGTTGGCGGAGCGCAAAGTCTCCGCCAACGACGTGGTCAACCGCCTGCGCGCGACGGCGCCGGTGGTGGCGGGCGGGCAGATGTATTTGTTTGGCGCGCAGGATATCGACTCGCCGCGCATGTCGGATTCCACGTCTTACAGCCTGAGCATGATGGGCGCGGATCTGCCGCAATTGCGCGTGTGGATTCCGAAGATCGCGGCGGCGATGCGCGAGTTGCCGGAGTTGACGGACATCGACGCGCCCTCGGAAGGCGGCACGCAGATGGTGATGCTCAATATCGACCGCGAGGCGGCGCGCCGGCTGGGCGTCGATATGCAGATGGTGACCTCGGTGCTGAACAGCTCGTTCAGCCAGCGGCAGATCGCGACCCTCTACGACCGGTTGAACCAATATCGCGTGATCATGGAACTGGCCCCCAAATACACCTCTGATCCGGCGGTGCTCAAGCAGGTGATGGTGATCGGTGCCAACGGCGAACAGGTGCCGCTCTCGGCGTTTACCAGTTACAACTACTCGCTCGTGGACGACCGCGTGCGGCACCAGAGCCAGTTCGCGGCGGAGAACATCGGCTTCGCGCTCGCGCCGGAAGTCTCGCTGGAGCAAGGCCTCGCCGCGATCAACCAGGCGATGGCGGGCATCATGTTGCCGACGGAAATCCAGACGCAGCTCTCGGGCTCGGCGCAGGGATTTCAGAAAAGCCTGCAGGCGCAACCGCTGTTGATTCTGGGTGTGCTCGTGGCGGTGTATCTCGTGCTCGGCATTCTCTACGAAAGTCTGATCCATCCGCTCACGATCCTCTCGACGCTGCCTTCGGCGGGTCTCGGCGCTTTCCTGGCGCTGCGTATGACCGGCACGGAGTTCAGCCTGATCGCGCTGCTCGGGCTGTTTCTCCTCATCGGCATCGTGATGAAGAACGCGATTCTGATGATCGACTTCGCGATCGACACCGAGCGGCGCAACGGCAGCACGCCGCAGGCAGCGATCTTCGAAGCAGCGCAGATGCGGTTGCGGCCGATTCTAATGACGAATTTCGCGGCGCTGCTCGGCGCGTTGCCGCTCGTGCTCGCCTCGGGTGAAGGCGTGGAACTGCGCCGGCCGCTCGGGCTAGCGATCGTGGGAGGGCTGGCGGTGAGCCAGTTGCTCACGCTCTACACGGTGCCGGTGGTGTATCTTTGGCTGGATCGCGTGCGGTTGAAGTTTCGGAGGAAACCGGCGGAGCCGAAGCGGGTTGAGGTGTCGGGCTGAGTGGTGGTCAGCGGGTTGCCCTTATCGTGCGTTCTGGTGAAGGCTACCTTTCGATGCGGGAAAGATTTGCCGATCAGTCGAATGCTTTGGTTGCAGCGGGAGGGTGGGAGCGCGCGATTGGGGGATGTCAGCCCGCTTGACCTTCGTGGCACCGAAAAATATCCGAAGAGCATGCAAACCCTCACGGTCACGAAAGCACGCGCAAGTTTCAGTCGGGTGACGCGGGGTGTGCTCAAGACGCGGAAACCGGTGGTGGTGCGGACGCCGGCGGGCTTGGTGCAGATTGCGCCGTATGATTTGGTCAATGAAGTGCCGCCGGCGCCGCCAGGTTCGCTCAAGCTCCTGCCGCGGGAAATCGAGCTCAGCAATACGTTTGGCGATACGCTGTGAATCTACACCGTTGGGATACCGTCTTCGTCCCGGCTGATGAAAATGATCGGGTCGGACATCCGGCTGTGGTGCTTTCGCATGAGACGCGGTTGGCCAACCCAAAGATGGAGAGAATCAATGTGCTCATGGGCACGAAAAAGCAGCCGGCGGAATCTGTGCGCGAACATCAGGTGGTGCTCAACGGTGCGGATGGACTCGAATTTCTCACGCTGGTGGATTGTGCGTTTGTTTATGCGGTGCGGAAAAGCGCCATTCTGCGAACAGTCGGGGTTGTAAGTTTCCACCGCCGGCAGGAAATCCAGCGCAGGGTGCGGGCGTTTCTCGGGTTGGGCTGACAACCAACGATTGCGCCAGCGGCCAGTGTCTCCGGTTGAAATTATGGCGGTAAACGAATGTCTGCGATTCTATCAGTTCGAGTTCAGGCCGAATTGGCGTGAGCACAGCGCATCTTTCCAGTGGCCTTCTCGAGTCCACACTTCGGATTTCTGCGCGAGGAGGTCGCAGATTTCCAAGATCGAATATTGAAAGTGTTGGGCATGGCCGGCGCCCCGCTCGGTAAGTAAGGCCCTGAGCTCGCTGTTGTCGCCGTGTCCATTGGCGGAGTAGCCCATCCAGCGGCCCCAGATTCCGTCTGTGCCGTAGGCACTGCCAACGTAGTGTTTTCCCGAAGTGGTGTCTGTTATGAGATAGACTCCGGCGACGCTTTTGAGCGCCGCACGCCACGTGACCAAGTCGCGGTTTACGATGTGGCGAAGCTGATCATGGCGGATCAGGACTGACGAGTAGCCGGGGAATTCGCCCATGCTCATCTTGTCCTCAAGAATTTGGGCTATGTTCAATTTGTCGCCGAAGCGGTCGCCTCGGAGATAAGATGCTCTGAATCTTCGAGCAAACGAAACGATTGCTCGGCCGGATAGGTGTTCAAGGCCGGTTACTTCCTCAGTCTTATATTCAAACCAATCGCGCCAATCTCGACGGGGTGTAGGAGAGCCCAATATTTTCCAAATTCCCACGAATAACCACTGGTCGTTCTGGAGGTAGATCAGCGAAATAACGCAGTCGCACTCGAAGTTTTTTCCATTCTGCCTCTCCTGCCATGCCTTAAATCTACCGTCATAATACGCCGTAAGAGGCGGATCTTCATGGCCTGTTGCGAGGTGAATTTTGAATCTTTCCAATTCGATCTTTGAGAGCTGAAGGAGATCTAGCAGGCGAAGTGACATCGCGGAATGTTGCGCTGCGAGCGCTGCCACCTTACGTCAGCATCACACCCTTCGCCTTGGCGGCGCGGAGGAGGGCGTCGGCCATGTCGGACGGGGTGACGGCGACTTCGATGCCGCACTCTTTGAAGACGGCGATCTTGGCGGCGGCGGTGTCTTCCGCGCCACCCACAATCGCGCCGGCGTGGCCCATGCGGCGGCCGGCGGGTGCGGTGGCACCGGCGATGAAACCAGCGACGGGCTTGGTGCAGTTGGCTTTGATCCAGCGCGCGGCCTCGACCTCGGCGTTGCCGCCGATTTCGCCGATCATGATGATACCGTGCGTCTCGGGGTCATCGTTGAACATCTTGATGACATCGAGGTGGCTCGTGCCGTTGACGGGATCGCCGCCGATGCCGACGCAGGTGGTCTGGCCGATGTTTTTGGAAGTAAGTTGGAAAACGGCTTCGTAGGTGAGGGTGCCAGAGCGGGAGACGACGCCGACGTGGCCTTTTTTGTGAATGTAGCCGGGGGCGATGCCGATGCGGCAGCCGCCGAACGAGTCTTTGCCGATGCCGGGCGTGACGACGCCGGGGCAGTTGGGGCCGAGGAGGCGGGTCTTGCTGCCCTGCATGGCGCGCTTCACGCGGATCATGTCTTTGACCGGAATGCCCTCGGTGATGGCGACGGCGAGATCGAGGCCAGCGTCAACGCACTCGAGGATGGCGTCGCCCGCGAATGGCGGTGGGACGAAGATGACGGAGACCGTGGCGCCGGTGGCTGCGGCCGCCTCGGCGACGGAGTTGAAGATGGGAACCTTGTGCGTGCCGTGTTCGAAGAATTGGCCGCCCTTGCCGGGGGTGACGCCGGCGACGACTTGCGTGCCGTAGTCGAGGGAGAGCTTGGCGTGGCGGCCACCGAAGTCGCCGGTGATGCCTTGGACGATGATCTTCGTGGTGGGAGTGATGAGGATGCTCATTTTTTTGAAAGTAGTGAGTGGCGGGTAGCGAGTAGTGAGTAGGTCGGAACGGAGACGTGGAATCAGCCGGTGGCTTTAAGTTGGTGGAGGCCGATTTGATTGC
>JANXLP010000051.1 GCA_025355125.1 Opitutaceae bacterium
GTGCGCGAATCCATGCAGCTCACGATAGAGGCAAAGGGATGCTGGCCGTGGGCGGTCTCGTGGACTTGGGCGGGCCAATCGCGTTCGAGGCGTTTGCCGGAGAGGAAGCGGGCGTTCCCGGTTTGCAGACGGAGGAAAGCATCATTGGGCGAGATCGCGGTTTGGTCGGCTTCGGAGACAACGGCGGCTGAGGCGGTGCTGGTGTGCGCAGCGCCGTGATCGGAGGCGAGGAGGGCAGCGGGAACGATGAGCGCGGCCCAGACGGCGCGGCACAAGCGGATCAGGCGGAATGGGAGCATCCCGTTTTATCGGCACGGTGGGCGCGGATCTGAAGGGGCTGCCGCGCGGTGTTGCGCGGCGAGCGTGCAACCTACCTTGCAGAAATCTTAACGACGGGCCCAGAGGCGAAGGGCGGCGAGGAGGTAGGATTCGAGGGCGGCGGACTCGTTGAGATTCAGGCGAAGGAGGCCGACTGCATGCTCGAGTTCGTCGATGCTAGCGGTGAAGGCGCGGCGCGTGGATTCGCTGCCGGCGACAAGGCGGGGCAGAGCGAAGGCGCGAGTGGCGGTTTCGATCTCGGCAAAGAGGCGCAGGCGGAGGCCGTTGGCTATGCCGGTTTCGATGGCTTCGACTTCGTCGTCTTTGATGTCGGCGGGAAGTTTTTCCTTCTGCTGTTTCCAGACTTCGGCGGTGGCGTAGTCGAGGACGGCGCCGAAGCGGGCGACGAGGCCGTAGATCGCAAAAATGTGGTCGGCGACGACGCGTTTGTCGGCGACGGGCTCGGTGAGGCGGGCGAGCCAGGCGCGGTAATCGTCGAGCCACGCGGGCCAGCCATCGGCGTTGACGGCGATGCCGGACGACGGAAAGCGGAAGTGCAACACGCGGCTGCGGATCGTCGGAAGGAGCGCGTAGGGGCGGGTCGTGAGGAGGAGGAGCGTGGTGTGTGCAGGCGGCTCCTCGAGGGTTTTGAGAAAGGCGTTGGCGGACTCCACGTTCATCCGGTCGGCTTCGTAGATGATCGCGACTTTTTGCAGTGCGACGGCGGTGGTGACGTAGAGTTTGGGGAGAAACTCGCGCATCGTGCCGGGCTCGGGATTTTCCGCCTTGCCGATGGGAATGAGACGCATCTTTCCCTTCGGCCGGAGCGCGAGGTAGTCGGGGTGATCCTTGACGGGAAAGTGCGCAGAGGACTGCGGGGTGTTGAGCAGGCGGTCGGCGATGGCGTGGGCGACGCCGACGAGCGTGCCGAGGTCGTCGCCGTGGAGGAGCAGGCTGTGCGAGAGGCGTTGGCGGGCGATGGCTTGCTCGATGACGGCGACGCCGGGGGTGCCGACCAAGGAGGTGGGCCAAGGGGCGGGAGCGACGGCGGGCGGCATGGTCGCGGCGAGGCGGGAGCGAAATGGTAACGCGGAAGAAGACGTGGAGGGTCGGTCGGAGACCTTGCCCTACGGCACCTCAGGCGAGACGCGCCTTAACTTCGGACCAGATTTTCTTCTCGATCACGTCGGCGCTTTTGGTGCCGTCCACGACGATGAAGCGCTCGGGCATGCCCTTCGCGAGCACGAGGTAGCCTTCGCGGACCTTTTTGTAGAAATCGATGTTCTCGCGTTCCATGCGATCCGGCAGATCGGAGGCGCGCTGTTTGAGGCGCTTGAGGCTGACCTCGGTAGGCACGTCGATGACGACGGTAAGGTTCGGCATGACGTTACCGATGGCGAAGCGGTTGATCTGCGCGACGGGGTCGGCGGCGAGGTTGCGGGCGATGCCCTGATAGACCGTGGAGGAATCGAGATAACGGTCGCTCAACACGATCTTACCCGCGATGAGCGCGGGGGCGATGACCTCACGGACAAGTTGAGCGCGGGCGGCTGCGAAGAGGAGCAACTCGGTCTCGGCGCACATCTCGTCGCCCTTGGAATTGTGGACGATGATGTTGCGGATCTGTTCGCCGAGTTCGGTGCCGCCCGGCTCGCGCACGGTGATGACTTCGCGTTTCGCCTTCTGGAAATGAGCGGCGAGGCGCGAGATTTGCGTGGACTTGCCGGAGCCTTCGGAGCCTTCGAAGGAGATGAGCCGGCCGAGCGATTTTTGTTTGAGAGGCATGGTCAAGGTATGGGGCGATCAGCGCCAGTTGGCGAGGAAGGTTTCGAGGTCGTTGAGACTGGGGCTTTGGGCGGTGCGGACGTAGTGACCGCTGGTGGAGACGCCGGCGCCCAGGCAGGCCTCGGGAGAGCAGCCGATGAGTTGGGCGGCGGAGAAGCCGGCGTTGAAATGGTCGCCGGCGCCGGTAGTGATGAGTGGCTGGGCCACGTAAGGACCGGGAATCCACCAAGTGCCGTCGCGGGTGGCGCAGGCGGCGGATTCTTTGGGATGAACGACGACGGTCGTGAGGTCGAGGCGGGTGCGGATTTTTGCCGCCATTTCGCGCAAGCCGGATTCCGACTCGGACACGGCGGCGAAGCCGAGGGCGGCGTAAACCTGCTGGGCTTCCTTGAGGTTGAGGCCGAGGGTGACGCGACCGAATTGCTCGAATTTTCCAATCGTATCGAGCGCGTAAACCAGATCGGCGGCGGAGCGTTTTTCGGGATCGGCTAGGTCGAAGAAGAATGTGCGGCCGGGGCGGACGGGGATCGAAGGGAGGACGCGTTCGACGAGATCGGTGAAGATCGCGGTCATGTTGGGGATCATGGTCCAGTTGACGAGCGCCACGAAATCCGTGGCCGCGAGTAGGGCGCGGTAGCCGTCGATCCCGCCGAGGGCGGCGGTGATGTTGGCGGGGGTGAGTTCGTCGAGGCTGCGCATCATGCCGAGCATGAGTTTGCCGTCGGGAAACTCGGCGGCGGTGGTCTGCGCGGGTTCGACAAAGGAGATGACGGTGGCGCGGCTGGCGAAGTCGGCGAAGACGGGATGGACGGTGCCACGACCGAGCGCGCCGACGTAGGTGACGCGCGCGCCCTGCGCGAGGAGGGCGTTACCCATGATGGGACCGTTGCCACCAAGTTTATCCATGCGCGGGTAGAACTCGATGTTGGTGCTCTTCCCGGCGGCGCCGAGGATGCGCTGGCCGAAATCAGCGATGCTGGTGAACGGCGTGAAGTTATCGCCCTGGCCGGCGCGCAGGGCGACGGGCGTCACGATGGTGTCAACGAAGCCGTCGAATCCGAGGAGGGCGGTTTTCTGGGCGAGGTTGCCGCGACGTTCGCGGAGTTCTTGAAGAGTGCGGGTTTTAAAGTCCATGGGGGCGGAGGCGTCAGCGAAAAATCGGCGGCGCTCCGTCGCAAACAGATTCGCATGTCGCGGCCTGAATTTCCGTTGAACGCGCCCGGCAAAACCTCCAACTCTGCAATTACGATATGCTCGCGCCGTCTTTTTTCTATCCCGTCTTCGCCTCGACCAACATGATTGAAGTGTTCCTGCGCTGCGATCCCGCAGGGCAGGTCATCACGGTCGGGCTCGGAATTTTCAGTGTGATCGCATGGACGATCATGTTTCAAAAGCACTATGAGCTGAAGCGACTCTCGTCCTATAACCGCTCGTTTGAGTCCCACTTGCGCGATCAAAAATCACTGCTCGATCTGCCGGAGTCGTTCCGCTCCAAGCGGGCGATTCCCTACGCGGATCTTTTCGCCGACGCGGTCGAGGCCTATTGGCGTGCAGCCGCCATCGGCAAGGAAAAGGGAATCGATTCGATGCGCGCGCGGCTCGAGCACGCGGAGAACGCCCTCCAGCGGGCGCTCTCGCGCCAGACCATGCGCTACGAAGCGAGCATGGTGTTTCTTGCGACGATCGTCACGGGCGCGCCGTTCCTCGGGATGTTAGGCACGCTCTGGGGCGTGATGGAGGCGTTTAGCGCCGTTGCCGTGCAAGATTCGGCGACGATCAAGACGCTGGCGCCCGGCGTGTCGGCCGCGTTGCTCACCGCGATCGCGGGGCTCGTCGTCGCGATTCCCTCGGTGTTCGGTTACAATTTCCTCCTCGGCAAATCGAAGGACATGGTTTCGGAGCTGGAGAATTACGCGAGTTCGCTGGCGGACCGCCTTGAACTCGAGTCGAAGTAAACGGGGATACCCACCATGGCCCGCACCTTTCGCCGCAAACACACGCAGCAGCCGATCTCGGAGCTGAACGTGACCAACCTGATCGATCTCGGGTTTACGCTCCTGATCATTTTCATGATCGCGACGACGGTCACGAGCCAGGAGCAGACCGTGCCGATGAACCTGCCGGTTGAGTCGAAGAGCATCCAAACCAAGGCGGATCCGGATGATAAATTTGAGAGTATAACGATCAAGGCCGACGGCTCGATCACGCTGG
>JANXLP010000070.1 GCA_025355125.1 Opitutaceae bacterium
CAGTGGGTAGATGTCCGAGCCGGCAGCAGTCGCAACGAAGAACGAATCAGCAACCGGTTGTTTTTCAGCAAATAGGGGCAGTTGGTCGTTTGCTCGCCTTTTAGCAACTGCCTCTGAAAGGCTTTTTACCCACTGGAAACAGCGAGGAACCAAAAAACAGTCTATGTGCTCCTCGGAATATGCCTGCAGTTCCCGCTGGTCGCGGGCTTGATCCGCCTCGTGGTCATCACGCCGGAAATGATGGAAAAACTGGTGGCGGAGGACAGGGTTTGAGAGGCGTCCAACAACCTCGCTTACGGGCACGGCACGTTCTTGGAGGCGGCGCGCGAGCACACGCGCGAGTTCATTTTCGACTACAGCACGCCGCTCAATCTCTGGAGCTTGCTCGGATTCTACGTGCAGATGGCGACCACGACGTTTGTCGGGTTCCACATCGGGCGCAACGGCTGGGTGCGGCGCATCCCCGAGTTCAGGCCGCTGGTCCGCAAGCTGCAATGGCGGGCGCTGGCGCTGGGAGTGGTCTTCGCGGCTATCTTCGGGATCATCCGGGAATTCAACCGCGTTCCGGGCCCGTCGTTGATCAAGATCATCGGGTCCAACGCCTACGTGCTCTGCCGGCTCGCAATGATGGGCTTCTACGTCTTGACGATCGTGCGCCTCGCCCAGTCGCCCGATTGGCAGCGCCGGTTCGCTCCGATCGCCGCTACCGGCCGGATGCCGCGCACAAACTATCTCTTGCAGACGTTGATGGCGACGACGTTGTTTTACGGCTGGGGCTTCGGCCTATTCGGCAAAGTTGGGCCGGCGCTCGGCCTTGTGATCGCGTTCGCCATTTACTTCCTGATCCAGATCCCGCTCAGCGTCTGGTGGCTGCGTCGGCACGAATACGGCCCGATGGAATACCTCTGGCGCCGGCTGACCTACGCGCAGCCGCCTTCGCTCCAAACCGCGGCCGCCAGCATGGCCTAGTTGCGCAAGCTCATCGGGAGCACCTGGGATTGCCGGACCGGCTGAGGCGGCGCCGGGCGGGCGGGATCAGCGTAACGCCGATGTGAGCGAGGCCATGTCGATCACGAAGCGGTATTCCACGTCGCTCTTCCGCATTCGTTCGTAGGCTTCGCGGAAACTTTTGCGCTCGTCTAATAAAACTCCCGACGGTTCGTTGGGTCAGGAACGCTATGAAAGCCGTCGCCTCCACCGGCTGTGCCGCGCTCGTGATTTTCTTGAGCTGCTCCTGCTCTCGCCGAGCGCAGGTCAGCTCGCCGCTCTCGTTCGCGACCCTGACGTTTCCAGAAATGAAAACGGCGGACATGGATTCGCCGAACCTGAGCGTCACGATTCCGGAGATAAATCTGGGCATGCTAGATTTAGACGAGTTTCTGCCGCCCGGCAGTGTGCTGATTCAACCCCGCCCCGCTGTTTCCGTGGTGACGTCGGCCGTTCCCAAGGTGCGCTACCCCTCGACTGCGGAAACTCCTGCGCCCAACGGTGACGCCACCGTGGGGACGATCAGTCACGGACCAGCCCGGCTCCTGCACCATTCGCTGCTGCTGTTTCGCCGCGGCGACGATGCGGCCAGCCCCATTTTCACCACGACTAAAAGCTTCGACCTGATGTGGGCGCCCAACAGTCGCGTCTTCGCCATCTCCCACTCCACGGGCAACAACGGGTCCCAAGTTTTAATTGGTAACGTCCGGGATCGGGCCAGCCCCGCAGTCGTCGCGACCGAGGAAGCGGTGGAGAGGTATTTTCCCTCGGGCTATCTCAACCTGCCGCACGCCCAGAAAGCCTACAAGTGGTCGCGGGATTCGCTGCTGATCGTGCGAACTGTCGGGCGGATCACGACACCGCCCTTCGGCTATTTTGGTTATGAGATCCTGATCGATCCCGAATATCCGAAAGACACTCAACGCATGAAGTTTTTACGTGGCTTCATCCCCAGGCAATGAAGTCACCGCGGGCACAGAGGCAGCGGCTTCGCGGGGACCGGTATGCATTCAGGGGCTTCCCCGCGCAGGCTCAGCCTGCGAGGAGTGCAGCGCTCACCGTAAGTCGAACTCACTCACTTCAGCCCTGAGCTCTCAGCTCGCCGCGTAGGTTTACTTCAGCGACGCCATGTCGATCACGAAGCGGTATTTCACGTCACTCTTCAGCATGCGTTCGTAGGCTTCGTTGATCTGGTCCATGCGGATCATCTCGATGTCGCACGTGATCCCGTGCTCACCGCAGAAATCGAGCATCTCCTGCGTCTCCGCGATGCCACCGATGAGCGAACCCGAGAGACTCTTGCGGCCCATGATCAGGCCAAACGCCGCGACCGGCAGCGGCTTCTCGGGCGCGCCCACGAGCGTGAGGTTGCCGTCGACCGCGAGCATACCGAGGTAGGCGTTGATGTCGTGGTCGGCGGAAACGCAGTCGAGGATGAAGTCAAAGGTGCCCGCGTGCTTCGCCATCTCATCGGCATTCCGCGAGACTACGACCTCGTGTGCGCCGAGGCGGAGCGCGTCGGCTTGCTTGCTCTCGGAAGTGGTGAAGACGACGACGTGGGCGCCAAACGCCCGGGCGAATTTAACGCCCATGTGGCCGAGTCCGCCGAGGCCGACGATGCCGACCTTCTTACCGGGGCCGACCTTCCAGTGGCGCAACGGCGAATAGGTGGTGATGCCCGCGCAGAGCAGCGGAGCGACGGCGGCGAGATCGAGATTCTTGGGCACGCTCAGGACGAAGTGTTCGTCCACGACGATGGACTCGGAGTAGCCGCCAAAGGTGGAGCCGCCGAGGTGCTTGTCGGTGCCGCCGTAGGTGCCGACCATAGTGGGCGAGAACTGCTCGAGGCCTTTTTTGCAATACGGGCACGACGACAGATCCGCGTCCACGAGGCAGCCGACGCCGGCGAGGTCGCCGGGTTTAAACTTGGTCACCTTGGGGCCGACCTTGGTCACGCGACCGACGATCTCGTGGCCGGGGACGGCGGGGTATTGGGTGAAATGCCATTCGTTGCGGGCGAAGTGGAGATCGGAGTGGCAGACGCCGCAGAAGAGAATTTCGATCTGCACATCGAGATCGGTCGGCTCGCGACGCGGGATGGTGGTGGCGGCGAGCGGCGACGTGGCGGCGGCGGCGGAATAGGCTTTGACGGAGCGGGCGACGGGTTTGGACATGGGAAGGAGTGGTTGAGCGGAGCGAGGCTATGCGATGATGGGGAATTTGTCACCGCGGACACAGCGATTTTGAGACCGAAACGGAGGTGGAGGGTGTTGGCCGCAAAAAGGCACAAAGTGAATTTGGCTGCGGCGGCGTCGGGGTGGCGCCTATAGGCGCGCGCAAGAGACCGGGAACGGAGCTTGGGGATTTTTGTGCTTTTTGCGGCCCAAACTTCGGGAGATCGAAATCAGGACGGATCAGGCGAGGTAGTGTTCGTCGGAAACTTTCTCCAGCCAGTCCACGGCCTTGCCGTTGAGATTTTCCTGGATGGCGAGGTGCGTCAGCGCCGTGGTGGGCGCGGCGCCGTGCCAGTGTTTCTCGCCCGGCGCGAACACGACGACATCGCCGGGCCGAATTTCTTCGATGGGGCCGCCCTCGCGCTGCGCGCGGCCGCAGCCGGCGGTGACAATGAGTGTCTGCCCGAGCGGATGGGTGTGCCACGCCGTGCGTGCGCCCGGTTCAAACGTGACGGCGTTGCCCGCGGCGCGCGTAGGCTCGGCGGCAGGAAACAGCGGATCGATGCGGACGGTGCCGGTGAACCAGTCAGTCGGGCCTTTGGTGGAAGCTTGTGAACCTGCGCGTTTGATTTCCATGACGAGTGATGAGTTTTGAGATGATGAAGAGCGGCCGGCCTGAGCGTGGACCCACATTGTCAGCGCTCGTGCGGAAGCTCCGGCGGTTTTAAGAAAGGTGCGACGCGAAACCGACATCGAATCGCAGCCAGCTTAGCGAGCCGCGTGCTCGTATCGCCCGCGCGATTGCTCACGCTGTTGGGATCTTGCTGAAATGAGCGGGGCGGGTGCGGCGGCTTGCTGTATCGGCGGTGCTGCGTTCAGCGGGCCCGATGCTGCTCGCGCTCTTGCCAAACTGCGCCGCGTTCGCATCCTTTGAGCTATGAGCACGCTGACGAAGGCAAAGGAACCCGTTCGCAAGTCGGCCTCTTCAAAGTCGGCCAAGGCGAAGAAGCCGGTGCCTACATGGATTGGCAGCGGCGTGGGCAAGGCGTTTGTGAGGCCGGGGGTCGATCTCACCAAGCCCACGCTGCCCCCCGGCAAATATCTGTGAAGATCAGATACGTCCTCGATACGCACGCGCTGGTTTGGTCGGTGCTTTCGCCCGAGCGTCTCGGGCCCAATGCGCTTCGCGTCATGGAATCGGCCGGCCCTGGAGAGCTCGCCATCACCTCTGCGAGTATCATGGAGTTGGGGCGCTTGATCGACGCTGATAAAATCGACCTTAATTCACGCCGCCCCTCCGATGTTTTCGAAGAGGCTTTGGCTTACAACACGGTTATCCCCGTCAGTCTTGAAGCGGCGATAAAAGCTCCGGTGCTGGGTCTTCCTCATTTCGACCCTTATGATCGACTGATCGTGGCGGAAGCGCTCGTTCTGGGCGTCCCGCTCATTAGCAAAGACGGCAATATCACCGACTCCGGCTTGGTTCGCGTCGTTTGGTGATTGCGGAAACGTCTGTTCGTTCGCCCGTGCAATGCACACAGCGCGATCAACTAACTCACAAGTATAGTCCGTATAATGATGAGCAAAAAACTGGATTTAGTTGCGGCAAGGGCCGACCTGAATGCCGCTATTCAAGAGCTGCGTCTGTTAATCTCCACTTACGATCCCATCGTTTTGCTAGGACGGGTGACGACTTACATCATCACAGGAAATCCGGATGAGCCGAAAGATAGTGGGGGGCCGGCCAAGAGTGAGACCAACCTCGAATATCTGGTCAGCTTTGTAGCCGCGCATCCGGCGTTGGAAGGTAAGCGTTCAACTTGGACATGACGACGGGAGGTTCAAAAACTTGTAGAGTGAGGGGATGAAAGAATCCAAGGCCGGGGGATCGGAGATGAAAGGGAAGCGCGGAAGGCAGCGGACGCGAAGTGAGCGGGAGCAAATGGT
>JANXLP010000257.1 GCA_025355125.1 Opitutaceae bacterium
GCCACTCCCACTTCGGCAAACGAGCGTTCCTCGAAAAACCGCAGCAAGATCGCCTCGCGGTCGCGCCTACCCAGGCCGTTCAACGCCTCTTCGAGCAATTTTCCGGTCAACCCCGCATCGGGTGCGGCATCGGTCGCGCTCTTATCGGAATTCATCAAGGTTGCCTCCAGCTCGCGCGCCTGCCGACGGCGTTCATCCCAAAGTGTGTTGCGCACGATGTGCCCGGTTGTGGCGTGCAGCCAACCGGCCAAGCTCCCATGCTCCACCAGCGCCGCCGCCCGCCGGGCCAGCAAAATGAACACCGCCTGCGCCGCATCTTGCGCCCGGTGCGCATCACCGCCGTTTTGCCGCATCGCCGCCCGATAGACGAGATTGAGATGTCGCCGCACCAGCTCGCCAAAAGCCTCGTCCGACTGGGACCAGGCATAACGGCGGAGGAGGTCTGAATCATCGGTCATCGGTTGCTGCTTTGTAATGTCCGACCGAACCCCGAACCGAACAAAAAATCTGATCTCGCGCTGTCCTCCGCCCAAATCAAAGCCCGAAGATTTTCATCAGCCCGCCCCACAGCCCGCTCCAAAAATTCCGCGCCCGACTCGCATCGCCATCCGCCGAAATTTCCTGACACAGAAAAATTCCCTGCCCCGCAAACAGGTCGTCAAACAACGGATTCACCCCGCGATAGTAGCTCCAAAACGTCTCCGCCCGCACCGGCCGGTAGTCGAGGTTCGGCGTGAATCCCACCGTCGCATCCTGGTTCGCCCGCCGTGCCGGCGCCGGATTCCCCTCCCGCCCCGTCAACCGCTCCGCACGCACTCCGCGACTCCCCGCGACGATCAGCCGACACGGCCCCACAAATTCAAAAAACCGAAACTGCAGCGTCACCCACGCCTGCCAGCGAAACAACTGCCAGCGCCGCCGCAGCTCCAGTTTCCCGCCCTCCGGCACGATCACGCCCGCCAGAAAACTCGGTCGCAGCACGATCGCCGCGCCCGGCGGCAACGTCAGCACCGCCAGCTCGCTCTGAGGATTTTTCCGGTTGGACAGCGTCAGCCGTTGCTCGCCGCCACCCGCCCGCGCCTTCAGCTCGATCAATTCGATCAGCCCCGTCACCACGCACGTCACCGGAATCCGCCAGTCCAGCAAAAATCGCGTCGCCCGCGTCACCCCTTCGTCCGAAGCCTGCAAAAATTGTGCCTTCACCCACAATCGCTCGCCCGGTTGGAGCGCGATCTCCGCCGACACCCGACTCGTCGCGACCTCCGGTAATACCGCCAACTCCGGCGTGAGCCGCACCGCCCGCCCGCCCGCGATCAGTGGCGCCACGCCAAAATACAACCCCAGCTTCCCTACTGTCGGCCCAAGGAAATACAGCGCCAGCGCCAAAATCACCCAATGCTTCGAACGCGCCCACGCGTTTTCCAAATAGTGCTGCACCTTCGATTTCTTCGCCTGCGCCGCCCTTAGCTCGGAGTCTTTTTTCCCCAGCGCCACCTCCAGCCCGTCCCGTTCCCACGTCGTGCGCGTGAACTCCTGCTGCAATTTTTCCGCGCGCGCCCTCGCCGCCGCCTTCATCGTATCCATTTTTAGCCGCTGTTCTTCGTTGGCCTTTTGCTGCTCCGAATTACCCAACAGCCGGTCCCACGTGCTCTCCAGCCCCTTAAGTTGGTCGGCCACTTTGCCCGCCTGCTCCGCCTTCGCCCGCTCCGCCGCGATCTCCGCGGTGATCCGATCCATCCGCTGGTGCACGTCGCCCAACGCCGCCTCGATCTTCGTCCGCTCGCCGCTCAGCGTCTGCATCACATCGCGCCGCCAGTCGTCAAAATCGACGTTGTCCTTCAAAAAAAGCCACAGCCCGCCCGCCGCCAGCCCCAGCGCGAGGATCAGCCCCGCTGCCGCAGTCTTCCCCACCAGCCAGCGAGCGAAATTTAGCAGTATTCCCATGATATGAAGGACCCGCACGAGCGGGATTAGTGGCCGTCATTCAAGGTTTCGCCCACCGGGAAGCCAATTGCTAAACCCGCCCAGCCCGCCAAACTCCCTTTCAATCAAACCGGCCGTCCCCTCGGCCCCCAACTCAAAACCCGAAACCCAAAACCCGGAACCCCTTCCCTCCCGGTTTCTCCTCCCCGCCCATGTCTAAAGCTATCGTCTCCTCTCTTTACGATTCCGACGTCTTCAAAATGGCCTGCCGTCAATTCGACCAAGCCGCCGACGCCATCAACCTCCCCGACGCCATTCGCGACCGCACCAAATACCCACGCCGCTGCCTCGCCGTCGCCCTCCCCGTCAAACGCGACGACGGCTCCGTAACCGTCTTTGAAGGCTACCGCGTCCAACACAATCTCTCCACCGGCCCGTCCAAGGGCGGCATCCGTTTTCACCAGCACGTCACCCTCGGCGAGGTCGCCGCGCTCTCCATGTGGATGAGCTGGAAATGCTCCCTCGTCGGCCTCCCCTACGGCGGCGCCAAGGGCGGCGTCATCGTCGATCCCAACGAACTTTCCCTCAACGAACTCGAGCACCTCTCCCGCCGCTATATGCAGGAGATGGTCAACTTCCTCGGGCCGCACGTCGATGTGCCCGCCCCCGATGTCGGCACCAATGAACGCATCATGGGATGGATGATGGACACCTATTCCAATCACGTCGGCCACGTTTCCCCTGCCATCGTCACCGGCAAACCGATTTCGCTCGGCGGTTCGCAAGGCCGCCGCGAAGCCACCGGCGCCGGCGTCGCCTACCTCGTCAAAAAATATCTCGAAGACCTCAAAATCCCGATCGCTGAATCCACCGTCGCCATCCAGGGTTTCGGCAATGTCGGCAGCGAAACCGCCCTCGCCCTCAACACCTACGGCGCGAAGGTCATCGCGATCTCCGACTACACCGGGGCCTACTACAACGCCAAGGGCATCGATATCCCCCGCGCCCTGAAATACGTCCAATATCAGAAAACCCTCCGCGAGTTCGACGGCGGCGAAGCCATCACCAACGAGCAGCTCCTCGAGCTCAAATGCACCGTCCTCGTGCCCGCCGCCCTTGAGCGCGTCATCACCGACCAGAACGCTTCGAAGCTGCAGTGCCGCGTCCTCGCCGAGGCCGCCAACGGCCCCACGACCAACGCCGCCGACAAGATCATCGAGGATCGCGGTGACATCGAAATCATCCCCGACGTCCTCTGTAATTCGGGCGGCGTGATCGTCTCCTACTTCGAGTGGCTGCAAAACCTCTCCAACTTCTACTGGAGCCGCGAAGAGGTCATCACGAAGCTCTTCGGCATCCTCGACAAAGCCAAAGCCTCCGTGGACGCGCAGAAGGAGAAATTCCAATTCAGCCGCCGCCTCGCCGCCCTCACCCTCGGCATCCAGCGCGTCGCCGATGCCAAAGCCGCCCGCGGCCTCTTCCCGTAACGGAGAGGGCCGTGCGGCGGGTGATGAGTGCGTCGGTGAGGCCAATGCCGGAGCCCACGCACGTGAGCGGCGCAGGTGGGCGCGGACGACCTAGTGTCGCGTCCCCGTGATTTCGTGACTTATAGCCGCGAGCGTGAGCGAGTGGTTTCCGCTCACTCACGCTCGCAGCTACGCGGCGTCAAGATCTCACCTGATTACTCTGTCGCGATACCAGCGCTCGTTGTGGCGCTGCCCGGCCTATCCATCCGTTGCGCCGACATCCTGCCGGCTCCGCAAAGTGGCTGCGGCATCCTGCCGCAGTTCCCTCAACCCCTCCCCTCGATCCCCCACAACCGCGAACGCCAGCGAGTGGACCACCGCCAAGATCTCCTTCCACCCCGGATACGAACGAATACCAACGTCTGGTGATATGTGGACGATAGCGACCCACCACTCGCTCGCGCTCGCAGCTAGCATAAGTCAAAAACTCAACTGACGTTGGTATAACCCAACCCACCCGCTCATATCAGGCCACCCCGGCTCAACTCCGCCGCTCTTCGCTGGGCTCTGGCTTATGCGCGTTCGCCGGATATCAAAGGGCACATGAAACCGACCAAGTCCAAATCATGGTTCTCCCGCTTCGCCAAAAAGACGGCCCGCGCCAGTGGCAGGCCCTCGGCTTTCGGCCTCGCCGTGCTGGTGATCCTGCTCTGGGCCGTCACCGGGCCCATGTTTCACTTCAGCGACACGTGGCAGCTCGTTATCAACACCAGCACCACAATCGTCACCTTCCTCATGGTGTTCCTCATCCAGTGCACGCAGAACCGCGATTCCGAGGCCGTGCAGGTGAAGCTCGACGAACTGATCCGCTCCATCGACGGGGCCCACAACGCCCTGCTCGACCTCGAAGAGCTGGAGGAAGGTGAACTCGATCTGATCCGCGCCAAGTATGCCAAACTGGCCGAAATCGCCCGCAAAGAACTACCGGTTGAAGAAGCTTAATGGACTGCGCCCAACGCCCGCGCCCGCTCCGCCCGCGGGATTTTTTTTAGCCGCCAGCGCTGGTCGCCGTTCACGATGAATCCCGCGCAGCGCTTGCTCCCACATCGACACCGGTGCTGCCGCCATTCCTTGAAAGCAAAGCCGTAGTCGAACGTCAGCTCTTCACCCTCGGGAATCTCGCGCCGCGCGACGATCCAGATGTGTCCGTTGATATTGTCGGCCCGGCAATTCGGCGCGCACGAGTGGTTGATCAACCGTGCGACGTTTTTCCGCGTGCGTCCGTCCAGGTCGTAGCGCTGGTTCAGATCGAAAATATAAACGCAGTCGTCGCCGCCCTTGCGCCCGCGTGCCAACCGCTGGGCCTCTCGCCGCTCCGCTTCTTTCTTCGTGATCTGTTCGCCCGTGTATTCGATCACGCGCGTGCCATCGGGGATCAATTCCTTCGCATACACCCCCTGGCCGTGAATCGAAGATTTCCCATGGCTGACCCAGCGCGAAGGCGCGGCCCGGAGTGTTTTCTTGGTTCGATTAGTTTTCAGACGATGAACGCAGCGCGCATTTTCGATTCACTCAACTCCCAACGGGCAATTTTTCACCACCAACCTCAAAATGCTTTGGGATCACTTTTTTCTGTGCAGATAGAATCCGCCCTTTTTCTCCACCGCACCAAAACGCCATGCGAGAATCCGGCTCTGCTTCTGTCCCTGCGACATCGGAAGTATCTTCACCGCGTGCGGCCGCACTGCCTGCAAAGCCCTTTCCAGCGCCGGCAGGTGCGCCTGCTTAGAAACCAACGTCGTAAACCAACCACACGTCTCCGGAGTCTGCGCGCTCTCCGCGATCATGCGACGGATGAACGCGAGTTCGCCCCCCGGACACCAGAGCTCGGTATTTTTTCCGGCAAAATTTAAGACCGCCCCGGATGTGGGCGCACCGCTGAGATTCCGCAATTTGCGCTGCGCGCCCGATCCGGCTTCATCGGCCGAGGCGTGGAACGGCGGGTTGCAGATACAAGCCGCAAAACGCTCGCCGGGTTCAACCACGCCGCGAAATGCCGACAACGAGGATCGCTGGCGCCGCAGCACTACCCGCCCAGCCAGCGCGGGATTCGCACGCACCATATCCTTCGCGTGGCGGAGTGCGGTCTGATCGGTGTCCGTCCCCACGAAACTCCAGCCGTAGTCATGCCCGCCAATGATCGGATAAATGCAGTTCGCCCCGACGCCGACATCCAGGATCTTCACCACCGGCCCTCGCGAAATCGCCGCATCATCGCCACCACTGAGCAAATCGGCGAGGTGATGCAGATCGTCGGCCCGCCCTGGAATCGGCGGGCACAAATAGTCGGGCGGGACATCCCACGCCGCGATACCGTAGTCGGCCTTGAGCAGCGCCTGATTCAGCGCTTTGACCGCCGCCGGATCGGCGAAATTGATCGAGGCGTTGCCATAGGCGTTGGGCGCAACAAACGGCGCCAGTTCGGGCGAGCTCTGCGTGAGCCGGTTGAAGTCGTAGCCGGCACGATGCCGGTTACGCGAGTGTAAACCGGCTTTGAGGGGCGGCGTGGGCGGTGTGGGCGGCGTGCTGATGCTCCGATAGGAGACATGAACTCACGCCGAGTGAACTCGATTTTACGCCGTGTGCCTATGAACAGGCACGTAGGGCGTCCGTCTCGCGGACGCCGGCCCTCTCGTCATTTTCAAAACAGA
>JANXLP010000135.1 GCA_025355125.1 Opitutaceae bacterium
CCCCATCAACAGCGCCAGCGCCGCGAACTGCGCCGCCATGACCCCACGCACCCGCAGGCTCGGCACCGCGCCTCTCCAGTTGCCCGTCTCCTGACAATGCTCCACCGCCTGCTGCACCACGCGATACCGCAAATAACTGCCCTCCGCTTCATCGTCGGTCTCGATCTGTTGAACCGCTGTGAGCAGCAAGCCTCGCAACTCCGGATATGCCTGCTCGACGGTCAGCGCGATGGTGCGCACGTCGGGCCGCCGCCGCGCATTGCGAATCGTCAGCGTGATCGCCGCGCAGCCCGTCAACGCTGCGAGCAACGGAAATGAAAACGGCGACGACCAGCCCGTCTGCTGCTGCAGCCAGATTAGCCCCAGCCCCGCGGCGGCGGCCGCGACCCAGCACACCGCGAGCTCACGCGAAAGCCGCAGCCATTGGTGCCGGCGTATCACCCGGCGCAGACGAGCAATGAGAAAATCTTTCATGGGGTTACGGGAACCGCCGCCGACACGCTCGTGCGCGTCGCCCGGCCGGCCAAAAGGGATTCACCGAGCAATAATAAAAGCGTCGCGATGATGAACCAGCGCCAGAGCTTTTGCTGCCCCTCGGCTTCGGCGCCTTGCAGCGCGACCTGTCGCGCCACGTCGTTCGCCACGCTCGGCTTCGCCTGAGCCACCGGCACGCCCAGCCGCTCCAGCTCATCCGCCGCCATCGGCGCAGTCCGCGATTCCACCGGGTCCACATTCACGGCGAAGCTGCGCACAAGCCCGAGCTCGTTGACCAATCGATAAATTCCCGGCGCCGTGGTGGGCGCAGACGTCACCGCCTCCGCCGCAACTTCGACACTGCCGCCCGTCGCCGAAAGCAATTTCGCCGCTCCCGCATGCGACCCGAGATCGAGAGTGTTTCCCACCAGCGTGGCCCCCACATCCACCCGCACCGCGCCACTGTGCTCCAGCAACGCATACAGCAGCGGCACGAATTTCGAAGACACCGCGAGCTGGCTGTCCTCGGTATTCCATCCCGACGCCAGCACCACCACACGTCCCTTGCCTACCGGAATCTCCACCAACGCCGGATCGCCCCCGTCAAATTTCGCCAACATCCGCGCCGCCGGCACCGCGGAAAAATCTATCCGACGATATTTCCAAAAATGAATCTTTGTGAAATCGCTATAGCGCGGATCGGCGAACGCCGCGAAGAGCGGATGCTGAAAATCAATCTCCGCCAGCATCGCGTAGCTTTTAGGCCGCCCCTCCTCCGCTGGAATCGCCGCCACTCCAAGCAACGGCGCAAGCGCCGCCACCGCCGCCGCGTTCTTCGGAGCTGCCAACACCGTTTTCCCTGCGAGCACCTGCTCCCGCAGCGCCGTCACCTGCGTCGACGAGAGCGCATCCGTCACCACAAAGAGCGCGGCCTCAGTCGGAAGCGGCGCACCCGGCACCGGCGTGACGACCGTGATGGCGAGCCGCGCCGTCGCCGGCAGTGCCCGCTGCAGGAAAAACAGCGGCTGCTTCGAATCATCCGCCGACTCCGTGCCGAGATAAGCGATGGATATCTTCTGCGGCGCGGGCGGGATCACGAACACCGTGTTGTCAAAATCTTCATCATCACCACGCAACGTGATCGCCTGCGCGCCCGCCGCTCCCGAAACTGGCAGCGACACGATCCGACTCTGCCCCGGCGGCACGTAAGTCTCGACCGGCGCACCCGCAAATCCTTCACCCACCGCCCGCACCCAGCCAACCTTAAACTGCTCGCGCTTCGCATCCGCCGAATTGGTCACGCGCACCCGCACCGTCGCCGACGCCTGCCGGTCGCCATCCGCCACGTCGGCGAGCAACTGCAGTCCGGCGTTCGTCATCTGGCGCACCGTCAACGGCTCTACGATCAGCGCGATACCCTTCGGCCATTCATAGCCCTGCAAGATTTCCGTGTGACTGCCCGCCTGCAAGTCGCTCACGAGCACGATCTCACGCGGCCCGGTGGTTTTCTGCCCACCGACATCGCCCAACGCCTCCGCCGCCATGATCAGCGCCGCGCCCAACTGCGTGCCTTCCCAGCTTGGCGTGACCTCCCCAATCCGGACGCTCACCAGCGACCGTCGCGCATCCACCGGCGTCGCCGTCCATTCGCCGAAACTCACCAGCGACCGGCTCTCTTTCGAAAAAGTAAACACCGCCACCTGGTCGCCCGGTGCCGCCGACCGCAGCACGGTTTCAACGCGCGCCTTCGCCTCAGTCCAGAGCCCCGCGCGGCGCATGCTCGCACTCGTATCCACCAAGATCACCCGCTTGCGCGCAGCACCGGCCGCAGCGTCGCTCGTCGTCAATTCCTTCAAAAACGGTCGCGCAAACCCCAGCGCGAGCAGCGCCAAGGCGAGGCAGCGCAGCACCAACAGCAACCAATGCTCCAAGCGACTGCGCTTCGTCAGCCGCGGCGGCGTGGGCAGCAAAAACATCAGCGAGCTGAACACCGTGCGTTCCCGCGTCGTCCGACGGATCAGGTGGAAGATCACCGGCAGCGCCAGCGCGAGTCCGCCCACGAGAAATAGCGGCGTGAGAAAACTCATGGCGACGTAGCGCCCGCTTCCAGCGGGCAATTTCCCGGAAGCCGGCAAGCTGTCGGCGCTAGTTTATGCCCGTGCGGTTTCATACGCGCCCCCGCGTTTTACGCTTAATGCGCTGTTGTAGGAATTCGTAGAGCGCCAACTCCAGTGGCTGCGCGGTCGTCAGCCGATGGTAAGCCACGCCGAGCTTTTCACAGATCGCGCCCAGGGCCGCACCATGGGCCGCGATTTTCTCCACGTAGGCCCCGCGCGCCGCCGCCGGGTCGATGTAAAGTTCGCGCCCCGATTCCATGTCCTGAAACAGCGTGGGCTTCTCAAAAGCCAGCGTGAGCTCCGCCGGGTCGAGCACTTGAAACACTGCGGCCTCCTGCCCGCTCGCCGCGAGTAAAAGCAGGCTGCGCTCGAGTTGATCGAGCGGCGCCAGAAAATCCGAAATCAACACCACGAGTCCGCGCTTGTGCACGAGCTGCGCGACACGCTCTAGCGGCGCCGATAGGTCGGTGGCCCGGCCGCCCGCCGGCTTTTCAAGCGCCAACATGAGCTGCCGCAGATGATCCGCTCGGTGACGCGCCGGCAGATAATCCCGCACCGCCTCGTCAAACGTAAGCAACCCCACCGCGTCGCCCTGCAGATGGAGAAAATACGCCAGCGTCGCCGCCAGCGTCGCCGCGTAGTGCGCCTTGGTGTGGCCCGCCGAACCGTAGCTCATTGACAGACTCTGATCGACCACCAGCTGACAGCGGAGATTCGTCTCATCCTCAAATTTCTTGATCACGTAGCGATCGCTGCGCGCAAACACCCGCCAGTCGAGATAACGCAGATCGTCGCCCGGCGTGTATTGCCGATACTCGGTAAACTCGACCGAGAATCCGTGATACGGGCTGCGATGCAGGCCGCTCAAAAACCCCTCGACGACCGCGCGCGCGCGCAACTCCAGGCTGCGAATGCCCATCAGCGCCTTCGGCTCAATGAGCGAGGCCGCGGCAATTCCGGGACTGGAGGCGGCGCTGGTCATTTCGCCACGGGCAACGGCACGGCGGCAACGAGCCGCTTGATCACTTCTTCCACGCGGATGCCATCGGCCTCGGCGCGGTAGTTGAGCAGCACGCGATGACGCAGAACCGGCGCGACCAGCGCTTGGATATCCTCGACCATCACATGCGCGCGGCCCTGGAGCAACGCGCGGGCCTTCGCCCCGAGCACGAGGAACTGCGCGGCCCGCGTGCCGGCACCCCAACTCACCCAGTCGTTGACGAAATTCGGCGTGCCCGTCTGGCGCGGACGCGACGCGGCCGCGATCCTCACCGCGTAGCGCACCATGTCGTCGGCCACCGGCACAGCGCGCACGAGTTGATGGAAGCGCAATACATCCTCGCCCGTGAAGAGCGGCTCGATGGCCGCCGGCCGGCCCGCAGTCGTCTGCGCGATGACGCGCACTTCGTCGTCCTCGGGCAGGTAGTCCATGACGACGTTGAACATGAAGCGATCCAGCTGCGCCTCGGGCAATGGGTAGGTGCCTTCCATCTCGATGGGATTCTGGGTCGCGAGCACGAAGAACGGTTCCTCCAACGCGTGCCTCACGCCGGTCGCCGTCACTTGATGCTCCTGCATCGCTTCAAGCAGCGCCGCCTGCGTTTTGGGCGGCGTGCGGTTGATTTCGTCGGCAAGGAGCAGGTTGGCGAAAATCGGTCCCGGCACGAAGGCGAGCTTTCGCCCGCCGTCGCCGTCTTGGAGAATCTCCGTGCCCGTGATGTCCGCAGGCATGAGATCGGGCGTGAACTGAATGCGTTGAAACTTCAGGTGGAATATCTGCGCGATGGATTTCACCAGCAGCGTCTTCGCGAGCCCGGGCGCACCCGTGATGAGGCAGTGCCCGCCGGCGAGCAGCGCGAGCAGGATCTGTTCGATTACGACCCGCTGGCCGACGATGACCTTGCTCAGCTCGGCGTCGATGCGCGCGCGGCCGGCGATGAGCTGCTCGACGGCGTCGCGCTCGGCTTGAAAGGCATTGGGGACGATCACGGGTGGTGTGGGTGAGCTCATTAGTGGGTCATCAGGTAGAAGACGATATTCACGCCGAGAGGATATGCGATTTTCTCGGAAAATGTTTTGAAGTAATCCTCGCTCTCGCTTTCGCGTTCCCAGCCGTCGGCGACGTCGCTGTTGTGGATCGCGAGGACGGAGATGCGCTGGCGGTCATCGGACCACGCGCGCACGTGCATCGTCTCGGAGCCTTCACCGCGATCCACTACCTGCAGGCGGGAGTTCGGATCGTTAATGTCGAAATTGCGGTCCCAGAATTGCAAGGTCGGCACCTGCAGTCGGCGCATGGGACCGGGGATTTTATACACGCAGTTAAAAATGGGATGATCCATGCCGAGCTCCGTCCACGACTGGCCCGGCAGCACGCGACGCATCTGCTCCTCAAAGCCCTGCCAGTCGCGCGTGCTCCAAAAATCGTTCACCAGCAGCACCCCACCGTTGCGCAGGTAATGCGAGAGCGCCGTCACCTCGGCATCGGATAACTTAATGTATCCCGG
This sequence comes from Opitutaceae bacterium, assembly GCA_025355125.1. GTDB lineage: Bacteria > Verrucomicrobiota > Verrucomicrobiia > Opitutales > Opitutaceae > Tous-C4FEB. The sequence goes on from JANXLP010000135.1 coordinate 5,099, forward strand.
GTGCGTCATGTAGAGAAACGGAAAGTCCGCCAGATCGGGATCGGTGAGCTTCAGCACGCGCGCGTCGGGATTGACGCGAATCGAGGTCAGTTGCTGAAGGCGGTAGGAAAAATTCAGATCTG
>JANXLP010000140.1 GCA_025355125.1 Opitutaceae bacterium
CGTGCGCTGCGAGAGATCGTTGATGGGGCGCTTGGTTTCGTTCCAGTAACGGCGGACCTTGATGTTGGCGGTGGTGTTGTTGATCCAAGCGAGGGTGTTGGTGCCCTGCGCAAGGCTGAGCCATTGATAGGAGAGCGTGTAGTGGTTCTTATTGATGCCGCCCGAGACGTTGACCGTGTAGTTGCCGAAACGGGTGTCCTTTTTATACGCGAGCGCGATGCGCGCGTTGTGGTAATCGTAGTGACGATAACCGCGGAAGTAGTTGGCGTCGCCATAGGCCTCGAGGAAATGTTTGTTGGGCGCCCCGTTCGGCAGCGTCCGGTTGATGTCGATGTAGGTGGCGCCGGAGCCGCGGTTCTGTTCGCCGTTCACGAAGTTGGAGTTTTTATTGATGTCGCCCGCGATTTCGAAAAAGAAATCGCCGAGGCGCTGGTTGATCGTGAGCTGCACGTCGCGGAACCGGGAGACCAGCAGCGGGCCGTCGGGGTTGAGCGAGAAGCGGTCTGAAGGCCGGCGAAACCCGGAATTGGCCTCGGCGATGTCGAAGCGGTTGCCGGGCACATCGAGCGCCTCGAGGAGATTCGCGCCCGAGGTGTTGAAGCTCAGGTTGCCGGCGTTGTTGTAGGTGAAGCCCCCGATGGGCGTGGTCGGATTCGCACCGCCGCCGAGCGTAATCGGGTCGTTCTGGTAACTGGCGATGCCGTCGACGCCGTTGTAGGGATCATAGACGTTGTAGTTCGCGCCGCGCCGCGAGACGCCGGCGGCCTGGAGCGCGTTGAGCGTGGCTGTGCTCGCGCCGTTCAGCGCGGCGGCGGCGGCGAACGTGGTCTTGCCGTCCCAACCGAGCAGTTGGTCGGAGAGATTGTTGATGGACTTGTTGAACTCGCGGTCAAACGCCTCGGCCTCGAGGCGGACTTCGGTATTTCGAAACGGCTTGTAAGTGCTCGTGAGAAAGAGGCCCTTCCGCTTTTCAAATTCCTTTAACCGCCAGCCGTCGCCGTCCTGCCAGAGCGCCGAGGCGCGCAGTGCGACCTTGTCGGTTACGCGCTGGTTCACATCGAGGGTCGCACGCTTCGCGCTCCAGGAGCCGACGGTGACCCGCGCTTCCTGAAACGAGCGGTCCGTGCGCGCGCGTTTCGAGGACGACGAACTCACGCCACCCACCGAGCCGTTGCCGAAGAGAATCGAATTCGCGCCGCGCCCGAAATCGTAGCGCTCGAGATCGAAACTGTCGCTGTCGCTGTTCACCGGGAAAAAATTCCGCTGCGGCTGGCCCGCCGCCACCCCGCGCACCGTGAAGCGCGTGGTGAACGTGAAGAAATTATTCGCGCCCGTGTCCGCCTGATACGTCGAGCTCGGCGTCCATTCCTGCGCCCCCATGAGGTCCGTGATGTTCAGCGCGTCGATGAACTCGCGCGTGATCACCGAATACGATGCCGGCGTGTCTCGCAGCTCCGTCGCCAGACGTCCGCCCGCGAGCGAACTCGACGCCGCGAAGCCGGTATCCTTGTCGGTATTTACCGTGAACGGGGAAAGTTGGACCGCGTCGGCGGCGACATTCGCGGGCGCCTTGGTGTCGCCAGGTTTGGCCGGCGGCGCTAGTTGCGCGTGCAACGCCGTGACGGTGAAAAGTGTGCTGCCGAGGGCGCACAGGGCGACCTTGAGCGAGCGGCGGGGAACGGGGGAGTTGGGTGTGATCACGATTTGGAGTGCTGTTGGTAAGAGATTAAAAAAAGGGAGGCGCCTGCGGTGCTCACATGGCCGCGCACAAAGCAGCGCCGACGGGACGGTTGCTTGGGGTTAAACAAAAACGGGGAGACAAGGTTATGGGGTAAACGCTCTGGCCAAGACGGCCTAGAATGGGGCGACCACGAGGGAAGCTCAGCACCACACGACGACAAGCTCGCCGTTATGCACGCTGTTGCACGAACAAACGCGCTCGCACCGGAAAAAACCTTTCGCTCCGCCCTGCGACCTCCGCATCTTGCGGCTTCATGCGCGTATTGCTCGCCTTCGATAAATTTAAGGATGCCCTCACCGCGCCCCAAGCCTGCGCCCTCACCGCTGCGGCGCTCCGAGCCCGCCATCCCGAGTGGACACTCGATCTCTGCCCACTCGCCGACGGCGGCGAAGGCTTCTGCGAAATTTTAACCGCCGCCGCGCAAGGCTCCTTCGAGACCATCACCGTCACCGGCCCACGCGGCGAACCGCTCGCCGCCACCCTCGGCTTTGTCTCCCTCGATAGAATTCCACCCGCCGCCCGCCGCCTGCTCGGTCTTTCCGACTCTCAGCTCTCAACTCTCGGCTCTCAGCTTCCCCCCACCGTTGCTCTCGTCGAAATGGCCGGCGCCTCCGGTCTCACCCTGCTCTCGCCAGCCCGGCGCGATCCCTGGCACACCACTTCGCTCGGCACCGGCGAACTCCTCCGCCACGCCGCCGCGCGGGGCGCGACCACGATTCTCCTCGGTGTCGGCGGCAGCGCCACCCACGACCTCGGCCTCGGCGCCTTAAGCGCCCTCGGCCTGTCCTTCCTTTCCGCCGACGGCACCCCGCTCACTCCGCCCGTGCCCGCCGACTGGCCCCGCATCGAACGTCTCCACGGCTCACTACCCGCCGATTTTCCTTCGCTGCGCATCGCCTGCGACGTCGCGAATCCCCTCCTCGGCCCCAACGGCGCCGCCGCCATCTACGGTCCGCAAAAAGGTCTCCGCCCCACCGATCTCGCCCGCCTCGACAACGAGTCCGCCCGGCTTGCGCTCATGCTCTGCACGCATTGCGCGCAACCCGACGCGCTCATGGACACCCCCGGCGCCGGTGCCGCTGGCGGTATCGCCTTTGGCCTGATGGCCGGCGCGCGCGCCCAACTCATCCCCGGCTTCGACCTCGTTTCCGCTTGGCTCGATCTCGAAAACCGCCTCGCCGCCGCCGACCTTGTCATCACCGGCGAAGGCCGATTCGACGCCAGCTCGCTGAGCGGCAAAGGCCCCGGTGCCCTCGCCGCCCGCGCCCTCGCGCTCGGCAAACCCACCCACGTCTTCGCCGGCGCCGTCACCGCCTCACCCATTGCCGGCATCTTCCTTCACGCGATCACGCCCGCCGGCATCCCCTTGCCCACCGCCCTCCGCGAGGCCGCCACCAACCTCGCCGCCGCCGTGCGCGCCGCTTTTTCCCACGCTTAATCGCTCGCACGCGCTTCCGACTCGACGGAGCCCACCACGCGCGCAGAGTAACCGCCACTCATGGTCGAAAACGCGCGCGTTTCCCCGCTGAAAATCCTGTTCACGCTCTTCACGGCCATGCTCGGCCTTCTCGGCTGCAGCGCGAGCCAACCCACCCGACCCACCGCGCCCGTTGCGCCGCTCGCCGTCACCCCGAAGCCCTACTTCACCCCGCCCCGCGCCGAGCCCACCGGGCGCGTCATGCTCGGTATCGACGTCCTCGAAGCCGACGGTTTCGCCGCCGTGAAAGGCAAACGCATCGGCCTCCTCACCCACCCCGCCGGCGTCAACCGCAACGGCCTCAGCACCGTCGAGGTCCTCCGCCGCGCCCCCGGCGTGAAACTCGTCGCCCTCTACGCTGGCGAACACGGCATCTACGGCGACCTCCCCGCCGAGAAAAAATACCCCGACCAGATCGACCCGCGCACGGGCATCATGGTTTATTCGCTCTACAGCGGCACGGCCTACAAAGGCAAAAGCTTCAAAGCCTCGCCCGCCCAGTTGAAAAACATCGATGCCCTCGTCGTTGATCTGCAGGACATCGGCACGCGCAGCTACACGTTCACCAGCGCCATGAAGCTCGCCCTCGAAGCCTGCTTCGAAAACGGCAAGGAGCTCATCATCCTCGACCGCCCCAATCCTCTCGGCGGCCTCAAGGTGGATGGCCCGCCGCTCGACGCGCAATGGATGAGCTACGTCGGCGCCTTCCGCGTGCCCTACGTCCACGGCCTCACCATGGGTGAGCTCGCCCGCATGGCCCGCGAGTCGCACGCGCCCGGCGGTATCGACGTCACCGACGCCCAGCGCGCCGCCGGCAAGCTCACCATCATCCCCATGCGCGGTTGGACGCGCTCCATGCGTTGGAGCGAGACCGGCCTCACCTGGGTGCCCACCTCCGCCGGCATCCAGGACTTCGCCGCCGTGCAAGGTTACCCCATGACCGGTCTCGGCACCTACCTCGGCGGCTTCCGCAGCGGCGTCGGCACGCAACACATCTTCCGCGGCATCTCCCACAAGACCGCCACCCGCGACGTCATCGAAAAAGAACTCCGCGCGCTCAACCTCCCCGGCCTCCAGTTCCGCGTCATCAGCGTCCCCAACGCCAAGACCGGCCAGCCCGCCATCGGTCTCTACGCGGAAATCTCCGACTACGACGCCTGGCGCCCCACCGAGCTCAGCTTCCACCTCATGCGCCTCGCCTGCAAACTGGAGCCAAGAAACCCCTTCACCGCCGCCAAAGTCGGCGAGCAAAACGGCTTCATTCGCCACATGGGCAGCGAAGCCTTCATGCGCGCGATCCAACGCGACGGCGCCAAGATCGACCTCGAATTCTGGCTAAAACAATGGCACGAACAGGCCCGCGTCTATCAGGAGCTGAGCAAGCGCTACTGGCTCTATCGATAAGGTTGTTCAAGGAAGGCCGTGCGTTCCGCGGACCACTCATCGCGCTTTCACCGAGCGGCTAACTTCTTTCGGCAACCCTCCGCCGCCCGTTCTCTGCGCGAAGCTCCTGACATATGGATGTCAGCGGCTCGTGTTAGTCTGTAAACCATGACCCACTCTCCCCCAGCCGAACGCAATGGTTCCCGTGACTTCGATTTTTTCCTCGGCTCATGGCGCACGCATCACCGCCGGTTGGTGAAGCGGCTGGCCGGTTGCACGGAATGGGCCGAGTTCGACGGCCTCACCGTCACCTGCCCGCTGCTGGGCGGGGCCGGCAATATCGACGACAACGTGATAAATCTGCCCGACG
>JANXLP010000184.1 GCA_025355125.1 Opitutaceae bacterium
GAAATCCTTTCGGAAGCGATAGACGCTCTGGACCAGTCCTTGCAGCAAGCAGCAACTGAGCACAAAGGAGCCACCGTAGCTGATGAAGGGAAGCGGTATGCCCGTGATGGGCACGAGCCCGATGGTCATCGCGATGTTCACAAACACGTGCACCAAGAACAGCACCGTGACGCCGAGGGCGATCAGGGTGCCGAAACGGTCTCTTGCGAGGCCGGCGATGCGAATGCCGTTGAACAAAACGAGCCCAAACAGGCCGAGAACCGTGATGCTTCCCACGAAACCGAGTTCTTCGGAAATTACAGAAAAGATAAAATCGTTGTGCGCGATGGAGCGCGGCAGGTAGCCGAGCTGCGCCTGAGTGCCCTGCTGCCAGCCCTTGCCCGTGATTCCGCCGGAACCGACGCTGATCAGGGATTGGTTGAGGTTGTAAGTGATGTTGACGCCGTGCGGATCGACCTTGTCGGGCCAGGCGAAAGCGAGGATGCGGTCGCGCTGGTAGTCGTGGAGGGGAATCCACGAGAGGTCTTCGTATTTCTCGCGTTTCTGGCTCTTGGTCTCGGTGTTGAAGTAGCCGTGGCTTTCCATAAAGCGCACGTAACCATAACTATCCCATGCGACGATACTTACTAACAGTAGGAACGCGCCCAGCGCCGCAGCGTAAAAACGCGCGGAGAGCTTTGAAACATAAAGCATGGAAAACACCATCGGGGGCAGGACGATCGCCGACTTCAGGTCCGGCTGTAACAAGACCAAAAGCATGGGGAACCCCACCGCAAGGGCCAATTTCCCCAAGACGCCCAAGGACTGCCGAATCGTGCCCACTTCGTTGCGGATCAACGTGCTGGCGGTGATGAGCAGGACGGCAACCTTGGCGGTTTCCGAAGGCTGAAAGGAAAAGAAACCGAGGCTGATCCAGCGCTGTGAGCCATAGACCTCGGTCCCGATGCCGGGCAGTAACACCAGTAACAAGGGGATGATCGCGAGCACGTAGATCCAGTGGGCGATCCCGAGCCAAAAACGGTAGTCGATGAGCGAAACGCCGACATAAAGGACCGCGCCAACGCCCAAAAACACCGCCTGCTTGATCCAGTCCGATCTGTGGTCCGAGAGCTGGGCCGAGTAGATAAATGCCACGCCAAACAGGCTGAGTCCGACCAACGCGAAGGGCGTCAACGCGTCCCAACGCGCCCGCGTCGTGGTCTTGAAGACCCCGAGGTAGTCGAGCGGTGAGGCGAGGTTCATGGGCGGGGTGGAGGTGGAAGCGGTGGCGGGAGAAGCCGAGGAGATGACGGTTCTGCCGTGGTCGGCAAGAGTGCGGGCGCGAATGGGGCGTTTTCCGTGAGATTTTCTTCGCCAATCGCTTCCGGTTCGGGGCTGACCGAGGCGTTGGCGAGTCCCAGCAGGGTCCAAAATACCACGGCGCCCATCGGGCCCTCTAGCACGACGCCGAAACAGGCGCTGATCCAGATGACCCAGGCGACGCTGGCCAAACCACGTCCATCGGCGGTGCCGTGCCGGAAGATTCGCCGCGTCATCGCGACCATTCCCGCCGCGACGGCCAGCCAGCAGGCGAGGCCGGCGGCGCCCATACGGCCAAAGACGGATAGGATCATGCTGTGGGGACTGCGGGCGGAGAAATCGTCGGCACCGATGAGTCCGTAATCCGCGAGAAAGCGAGACGCCAGATCATGGCCGAAACCCAGACCGAAGACCGGGTTGTCCTCAATGGTTTCCTCGGTGACTGACCGCCACCAGACGAGGCGGAAGCGGTTGTTGTCGCCGGGGTCGCCGCTATCGCGGTTTGCATAGCTGCCCTTGGCTTCGTAATCGAAGATCGAGATGATGTTTTCGTAGGTCGAGTAGGCTGCGGTTTCCCGAAGATCACGGTTGGTCAGGGCAAACAGCAACAGGGCGATCAATGTGGCGGTCCCGATGACGGCGGTTTGCGCGACCGCGATCCGCCAGCGGTGCGCGAGCAGCCAGAACCCAGTTACTCCGGCCACGGCGACCATCGCCGCGCGGGGCGACGCGGTGGTGCCGATCATCAATAGACAGGCGGCGATGGGCACGAGCCAGGTGCGGTGGTGGTGGGATTCCCAGCGCGTCCAGAGCCAGAAAAACGCGGCGGCAAAAAGAGTCGCGAGCAGATCGTCTTTATAATAAATCAACGGGACGCCGCGCACGGTGAGTGTGCCGAGGAAAAAATCAGGAAAGTAGCGGAAGGCCGGGGCGAGCAATGGCAGCGCGAGACAGGCGGCGGTGAGCGCCCGGCGCAGGAGTTGCGCCGATCCGGCGTGGACCGCGAAGGCCTGGCCGAGGAAGAAAAAAGCGGTGTAGTAAACCATCGCGAAATCGCGCGCCGCAAGAAACCCGTGGCGTGAGAAATCCACCGGCAGGCGGGCGGCGCCGAGCAGTGCCCAGAGCACGACGGCGTAGTTGAGCGTGTCGCGCCGGAAAGCCTGCGCGCGTTTTTGCGCGAGGCGCGTCAGTAGTGCAGGCACGGCGATGAGGAGCACGGCCTCGGCGGGGAAGAGCGGGAGACCGGGGGCGAGTTGGAGTTGGGCGAAGCCGCGATTACCGGCGATGTAGCCGAAGATCGCACCGGCGAGCAGCCAGGCGTCGGGTAAGGCTTCACCGAATCGTTCCGCCAGCGCCCAAAAAATTACAGCCGAACATCCGAATGCGAGCAGGTAGCTTTCGTTGGCGATACTCACGCCCATGACGAGGGCGAGAACTCCACCCAAAACTCCACCGATTAGGATACGGAGGCGGGCGTTCATTGGGCGGTCGGCGGCATGGAGTGACCAAGTTTTATGAGCAGGCCTTGGGTGAGCCACAGCGGGGTCACGCGCTCTGGGCGTTCACGTAGGAAATCGTCAAACGCCTGTTTGACGCCGGGCACGGTGGCGTCGCCGTAATCGTGGCTGATGAGCACGCCGCCGGGGAGGAGTCGTGGATAGAAAAATTCGAGGCCGGCGAGGGTGGATTGGTAGAGGTCGAGATCGAGGTGGACGAATTGAAAGCGCGTCGCGCGCAGGGCGGGGGTGTCCGCAGTGTCCGGGAAAAAGCCGGGATGAAACTCCACGCCACCGCTCCCGGCGAGCCGGGAGCGCACGCTGGCGACGGAGGTATCGGCGAAGTCGCCGGGTTGGAACGCACCGTCGCCCGGGGCGACTGCGGGCATACCGCCAAAGGTGTCGAAGAGGTGGAGCGCGGTGGTGACGGGCTTGGCGGCGCAGATGATTTCGGCGCTGCCGCCGCGATAGACGCCGGCCTCGGCCCACGCGCCCGGTTGGTCGGCGGCGGCGCGGGCGAGAGCCCAGAGGTGGTAGCGCTCGGGCAGGCGTTGGACGCAGTCGCCGGCGCGCACGAGCCGGGCATGCACGCGGAGAAAGTCGGCGTCGGTGGCGAGGCGGTGTTGCGTGAGGCCTTTGAGGCGCAGGAAGAGAGACGGACGGCGCTCAATCAGGCGAGCAAGGAGATGGTTGCGTAGGCGGCGGAGATTCATGGGGTGAGAGCGAGACGGGTGCGGCAGGCGGCTTCGACGATATCGGGAGTCCAGTGGTGGAGGCAGGCGAGGGGGGCAGTGGTAAGCGCGCAATCTCGGATGAGGCGGAACTGCCGTGTCCACTCGCAAGGCACGCAGAAAAGCGAGGAATTACGCAGCACAGTCCAGCGCTCGCGATACCAGAAAGGATCCCAACCGTGAGCGGTAGGACCGGAAACGACGACTCCTCGGACGCCGAGAGCATTGGCGAGATGCATAGGACCGGAGTTGTTGCCGAGGAAAAGGTCCGCGCTCGCGAGTAGCGAGGTGAGTTCCTGCAACGATTTGGGCGTGGATCTATGGACGGCAGCAGGGAGCGGCACGGTTGAGGTTTCCGGACGGTTCACCCATACTACCTCGTGGGTGGATGCCAGGCGAGTGGCGACTTCGGCAAACCGTTCGAGGGGCCACCGCGTGAATGCTTGATTGGACCCTGCGTGAATCACGATGCGACGGGCTCGGGTGCGAGGAAATGGGATGACGAGACCGGAGAGATCTGGCGGCGGGGGCGAGGCGGGCCAGTCTTCATGTCCCATGGATTGGACCAAGACCCTGGCCATCTCCCAATGCCAACTTGCCACGCGTCCATCGGCTGGCATGCGAACATCATGAGTGAGGGAACTGTTGATGCGGACGTGGGCAATACGTGCACCGACTCTGACGTTGGCGCCACTGTGGCGAGCAAGAAGATGGGCGGCGTTACCTTGATCGAAGCTGATTAGGCATGCGTTTGGATGTTTCAGTCGCACCCTGGCCCACCAGGTCGCAAATTCCCACGGACGCTTCCAAGAGGAGTTAAATCGCAATTGAGGGCAGGTGATGATTTCGCGAGGCGTTAGAACCGAAGCGTAGAGACCGGCCTCCTGTGGTGTCGTGAGGAGAGTGATTCGCCAGTTGGGAAAGCGTGCGCGCAGTGTCTGGACGACGGGAAGGAAAACCACGTTGTCGCCCAAGTTAACGAATTTGAAGATGAGGAGATTCACAGGAAATCGGTGCTTGGCCACGCTCGGCGTGTGGCGCGGATAAGTCCGGGCAAAGCGGCCGTGAGACCGAGGCAACCGACGAGCAGGGCCGCCGTCGTGCCGCCGGGCGCGGCGGCGACGAGTCCGAGGCAGCCGAGCGCGCAGCCGAGGGTCGTATGCACGGCGACGGCGCGCAGGCGACCGAGGGCGATAAGTAAATACGTGAAGGCGACGACCGCGAGTTGCAGACCGGCCCAGAGACAGGCGAGCCAGGCGAGGGCAGTGGGCGGTGGTGGGGTCGAGGCGCCGACCCACCAGCGGAGGAGGGTGGGGGCGGCGAAGGTGACGGCGGAGAGCGCGAGGGCGAGGCCGGCCGTCGCGACCAGGGCGCGGGTGCCGGCGCGGCGCAC
>JANXLP010000204.1 GCA_025355125.1 Opitutaceae bacterium
ATCTCCTGTTCTTGCCGTCAATTTTTCACCCGACGCCGGATTCCAAAATCTTTAAGCCCGACAGCCTGCTAGGTGCGAAGACTCTGGGTGCGAATTTGCCGACTAGAAATTGGATATTTCAGTTTAATCCCGACAACAATCCAGACCTCGAAGAGGACCTTCGAGTCGGGAGTATCCTTACTTGGTCTGCTGTCCAACACGCTAACGAAATTGGGCCGGGGCATGCCGTCTATTTGTGGAGGGCAAAAGGTGTTACCGGTGCGATGTCGGGATTAGTCGCCTCAGGGATAATACTCGAAACGCCTCAAATCCAGAAATCTTACACTCAACATCAGGGCGAACGGCGTGTCTTCGATTCAGGAGAACCTGCGAGATGTGTGGCCCTAAAGATCGATAAGGTTTTCGTGACGGGAAAGCGGATGCTTTCGAAGGCGATGTTTCTCGCAGATAAGGTGCTGAAGGATGTTGAAATCGTCACGACTCCTCGGCAGACAAACTATTCAATTTCGAAGACGGTTGGTCGGCGCATCAACGATCTCCTTTCTTTGGAGATTGGCTCCGCATTCCCGGCATATCGAGACTATGGGGAAGCGCCAAACGACGATCCTGAAGAAATACGGAATTTCGTAGCGAAGGTTCGGCGTGGGCAGCCCCAATTCCGGGCGAAGCTCATGCGCCTCTACGGCTCCAAATGCGCAGTTACGGGAACAGCGATAACGGACGTTCTGGAGGCGTGCCATATTCACCTCCATTCGAAAAGCGGGATCAATCACTCAGAAAACGGAATTCTCCTACGATCGGATATCCACGTTCTTTTCGACGGCGGAAAGATATCCGTTAACCCAAATACGATGAGGCTAATTATTAGCCCGGATCTCCAGCACAGCGTATACTGGCAGTATCAGGATCGCCCCTTGCCGATACGATCCGACGGATCTCAGATTTCATGCGAGTATCTTCGCAAGCGATATCAATGAAGTGGCCCCGAATCTTCGGATCGAAAAATCTCAAAGTGGCCGGCCCGCTAACCGGACGGCGCAGGTTCCTTTGCGTGGGGGGGACTTTGGGGGGGACCACCGCTAAAAGCCGCTATAATCCGCTATTGACCGGTCATCACGTCCACGTGCTTCGCAAGTGCTGTAACTCGCTCAATAAAAAACCCTCCCGAGCAGTGGGAGGGCTATAAATTGGGTGCAGGGGCTGGATTTGAACCAGCGACCTTCAGGTTATGAGCCTGACGAGCTACCAGGCTGCTCCACCCTGCAACAAAGTGAGGGCAGAGAAACGCTCACGCCGTTGGCTCTGTCAACGGCTTTTTCGCCCGAGGCCGGATTCAATCGGCGCGGGCGGCAAATGGACTCACTCAGACGGCGGCGGCCAGGGCCTGCACGGTCTCGGGTGCGACGACGCGGTCGATGTCGAGGAGCGTCTTCACTTGGCCTTTTACCTTGGCCATGCCGAGGAGGTAGGTGGTGTCGATCTTGGCGCCGAAGTCGGGCGTGGGCTCGATCTCGTTAGCGGCGAGCGTCACGACTTCCTCGACGCTGTCCACGATGAGGCCCATCTGCACGGTCTGGTCGGAAGGGAGTTTCACTTGGACGACGACGATGCAGGTGCGCTCGGCGAACTCGGCCTTGAGGTCGAACTTCACGCGTAGGTCCACCACGGGGATGACGCGGCCACGCAGGTTGATCACGCCTTTCACGAAGCCGGGCATCTGGGGCACGGGCGTGATTTTTTGCATGCGGATGATTTCGCGGACCTTGAGAACGGCGATGCCGTAGGCCTCGTTCTCGAGGACCACGGTCAGATATTTGCCGGCGAGGGAAACGGTGGGAGCGGTGGCGGTGGACATGGAAGGTAAGGGTGGCGTGGAGATAGGACGGGGTTTACTTCGGCGAATAACCGCGCGGGTTTAGTAAAATATGGCGCGGGCGGCGAGGTGGCGCGTCGCTACGGGTATCTCCCAACCGGGAAAGGTGACAGAATGACGTTAATTTCCCGCCGAACGCGCCGAAGAGAGGAGTGCTCAGCAATTCTTATCACTGGTGCCATGTCCATTTCATCCGCCGCTCTCCAAGCTCTCGACGATCTCATCAGCCGCCTGGCCGGCGAATCCATGCTCGCGCAAAGCGGTCGGGACGACGGCCTCGTGCCCGCCTACAGTTTGATCGGCGAGATGCGCGATGTGTGCGCGCCTGAGCCGGTGCTGCACGGGCCGACGCTCGCTTTGCACGGCGAGTTGGACCGGATGCTCGATACGGCCAGGCCCTTCGACGACGCGATGCTGGCCCGTCTGCGCGCCTATGTTGAATGGATGCCCGTCGCGGCCGAGTGTCTCCGTTCCCATCAGGCCGTTCCACCGTTCAACGCCTGCGCACCCGCCGCCGTCGAAGCCGCGCCCTACGCCGCCGAGAGTGACCACACCGGTGCCGCCGATATTCTTCTCGATCTCCATCTGGAAGAAAACCGGGAGCTCTTGGGCGAATTTTACGGCGAAGCGGTGGACCACCTGCAGCAGATCGAGGCGGCTTTGCTTGCGCTCGAGCAGCAGCCGGACAACCCCGAGGCGCTCAACTCGATCTTCCGCTCGTTCCATACGTTCAAGGGTAATGCCGGGTTCCTCGGACTCGTGCCGATGCAGGGGCTCGCTCATGAGGTCGAGTCATTGCTCGACTTGGCGCGCAATCGCCAACTCACACTCAGCTCCGCGATCGTGACGGAAATTCTCAACAGCCGCGACGCCCTCCAGGCGCTTACTCAGCAAGTCGGCCTCGCCCTCGAGAAGGGCCAGATTCCCGACAAGATTGTCCCCGTGGGCCATTTGATCCGCGCCGTGAAACGCCTCGCGGTGCCGGATGGCACGCCGCTCGCACCGATCACTGCCGTCGCGACCAAATCCGCAGTCGCCGCGGTGAGCGCACCCGTCGCAGTCGTCACGCCGGTTGCCACGCCCAAAACTGCCGATGCGGAGGAGGTCCCGTTACCCATCGACCCGGTCGTGCTCGCCCAGGAACTCGCCGCGACCGCCGCCGGGAAGGTGTCCGCCCCTGCAGCCACTGCGGCTGCCTCGGCAGGTGGCCAAGCTCCCAAGGCTGCCGCCGGCGCCACGGTGCGCGTCAACACCGAGAAGCTCGACTCGCTCATGGATGTCGTGGGCGAACTCGTGATCGTGCAGAGCCAGTTGCTCGAGACCGCACGCCAGCACGGCGAAGCCAACGGTTCTCCACTTCAGCGCAACGTCACGCAGTTGGCGCGCATCACGAAGGAATTGCAGCATACCGCGATGGCGCTGCGCATGATTCCCATCAAGCCGACCTTTCAGAAGATGGAGCGTCTCGCCCGCGACCTCGCGCGCGAGTTCGGAAAAAAAGTTCACTTTACCACGACGGGCGATGACACCGAACTCGACCGCACCGTCGTCGAGGAGATCGGCGATCCGCTCGTCCACATGGTCCGCAACGCCCTCGACCACGGTCTCGAATTACCCGCGACACGCACGGCCGCCGGCAAGTCCGACACCGGCACGCTCCACCTCAAAGCCTACCATCAGGGCAGCAACATCATCGTCGAATTACAGGACGACGGTCGCGGCATCGATCCGGACCGTATCTACAAGAAAGCCGTGGAAAAAGGCGTCATCCTGCCGGGTGCAGTCCTCAGTCGCGACGAGACGCTCGCGCTTGTGTTCGCCCCCGGTTTCTCCACTGCCGAAAAAGTCACCGCCGTCTCCGGTCGTGGCGTCGGCATGGATGTCGTGAAGCGCAATATCGAGAAACTGCGCGGCAAGATCGAGATCGTCTCCGAGGTCGGCCACGGTTCGACCTTCAAAATCAAGCTGCCACTCACCATGGCGATCATCGACGGCCTCGTCGTGCGCGTGGGTGAGGATCGGTTCATTCTCCCGAGCACTTCCGTGCAGCGCGCCCTGCGGCCAGCGAAGGAAAATATCTCCACGATCCACGGCCAGGGCGAGGTCCTCGACCTGCGCGGTCGCCTCATCCCGATCCACCGCCTGCACCAACGCTTCGGCATCCCCGCCGACGCGCTCAACATCTGGGACGGCATCGTCGTCATCGTGGAGCATTCGGGCAAAGTCTCGGCGCTGCTCGTGGATGAGATGGTCAGCAAGCAGGAGGTCGTGATCAAAAATCTCGGCGCGTTCATGCAGGGCGTGCCTGGCGTCGCCGGTGGCGCGATCCTCGGGGATGGTGGCATCGCCCTCATTCTCGATCCCGGTTCGCTGCTGAACGCCGCGTAATGAATCCCGTGAGTTCCACCACGCCGCCCACCCTGGATGAAGTCTGCGAGCAGGCGCTGCGCCTGCCCTGCGCGCCATCGCTGCTGCCGCGCCTGATCACCGCGCTGCAGGACAACGCCTCGGGCGCCGATGACATCGAGGCGATCATCCGGCTCGATCCGGCGCTATCGGCGGCGACGTTGCGCGTCGCGAATTCCGCATTCTTCTCTACGGGCGAACCCGTGGCTTCCGTGGCCGAAGCGGTGATCCGTCTCGGCATGCGCGAGATTTTCCGCCTCTCCGCGCTGGCGTTGATCAACCGCTGGGAAACGGGTTCCGGCCGCGGGGCCTACCGTGGCGATCCCGGTGATTTTTGTCGCCACGCGCTCTGCACCGCGCTCGCGGCGGAGGCGTTGGCTGAATCGACCGAGCGCGTCGATCCCCAGAGCGCCTACACGGCGGGCCTCGTGTGTGATCTCGGCAAACTCGCCGTGGCCCATGCGTGCGGACCTTTCTTCCCGGCCATCCGTCTCGAGCAGACGCGCAGCGGTGGCGCCTGGACGCGGGCCGAACGCGAGGTGCTCGGTTATGATCACACGCAGGTGGGTGCGCAGTTGCTGACGACGTGGCATTTTCCACCAGCGCTCGTGACGGCGGCGCAGTTTTTCCACCAACCACTACTCGCTCCGGCAGAGGCATGGCCGCTGCTCGCGCATCTCCACGCGGCCAAATACCTCGCGATCTGTTTTGGTCCCGGCGTCGCCGAGGATGGTTTCTATTTCGAACTCAACGAAGCGTTTCTCCTCGAATGGGGTTTCACGCCGGAGTTTCTCCAGGAGATGCTGCCCGTCGTGTTGGAACGCGCCTCGGCGCGTCTGCGTGACAAGCTGACTTTCGGCTCGGTCGCGCTGTGATCCGAGACCTGAGGAAGTGACCGGCCCGGTGCTGCGCGCGCCGGGTTTTTTTGTGCGGTCGGCGCAACGTCGGCTTGCGGACGCCTTTGTGCGAGGGCGACTGACCCGGTCGGCGTCCGCAAGGCGGATGCCCCACCGTAGTCTTTAGGCGCGCACTTACGCTCCGAGATTGAAAGAGAGATTCGCGTCGGGCGCTTTCAACGCGAGGGAACCGTTGCTGACGTCGAGGTGCAGCGTGCGATTGACGGTGCCGCCGGTGACTTGGTTGCGCGCGGAGAAGCCGTTGCGTGTAAGCCATTCGAGAGTCGCGCGGATATTGCGCTCGCCGATTTTAAAAGAATCGCTGCCGCAGAGCACGCTGGCGCCGCCGGCGATCAGCACGCGGAGCCGGGCGCGTTCGGCTTTGAGTCCCAGGACCGCGCGGAAGAGCAGGGGCAGGCCGGTGTCGGCAAACATCGCCGGCTGTGAGATCGCCTTGTCGGGTGATATCTTGGAATCGGGCAGCATGATGTGCAGGAGGCCGCCGGCGTGGGCGATGGGATCATACACGACGATGCCCACGCACGAGCCGAGGGCGTAGGTGCTCAGGGTCACGCTCGGCTGATTGGACATCGCCATGTCCCCCACGCCCACGACTACGCGCTGCGCGAACAGCGCGGAAGGAGTGGGAGAGCCGGGGGGGCGGGCGCCAAAAATCGCGGCGATGGAGGGAGAGCCGGCCATGGTTTAGGACCGCGGCCTCCGGAACTGATGGCGGCGTGGGTGGCTGATGAAAGGGAGCGGGAGCATGCGGTGGGCGAACGCCGTGCCCTGTAAATCGGTAGGAGACGGGGCGACTTAAGGAGCGAAGAAAATTCTTCTGCTCCGGGAATTCCTCAGCTGTAAACCAGCAAGCGTTGGTTGATGGGCGTGACCTGGTTGTGATTGCGAATTTTCGCGATCGTGCCGGGGCTGAGCGCCTGACCCTCGCCAATGATGAGCAGGCCGTGCGGGCTGTAGATGCCGTTGGCTAGGACCATGCCGGCGGAGAGTTCGTGAAGCATAATCTCGCGCACTTGCTTGGGCAGTTGCACGAGGTTGCTCACCTTCAGGAAAAGGCGGACCGCTTCCGGATCGTAGGCTCGGCCGGACTGCGCGAGAATCGCATCGATCGCGGCGTTCTTGCCGAGACCGGATTCGACGAAGCCCACGGCCACCGCGAGACAGCGCGCGGGCCAGTGAATGGCCTCGCCGGCGAGATTGTCGGGGTAGCCCTTGCCATCGTAGCGCTCGTGATGGCTGCGGATGATTTCGCCTACCTCGGGTGAGTCATCGACCTGCGTGGCGAGCGTCTGGCTGTAAACGGGGTGGGCGTGGAGCATCGTGCGCTCCCGCTCGGTGAGCTGCGCGGCGGGCGTGCGGAACGCGCGGAGCATTTCCCGAGGCACGCCGATGAGTCCGAGGTCGCACAACCAGGCGGCGGTGCGCAGCGCGTGGCTCTGCGCGGGGGTGAAACTATCGGTCAGGGCCATCTGCGCGGCGAACTCCACGAGCGCCTTGGTCTGGCCGCCGAGGATCGGATCGTAGGTGGTGATGATGCGCCGGCAGAGTTCGAGGGACTGGTCGAAGTTTTGGGCGAGTTGGTGGTTCAGGCCGTCGAGGCGGAGACTCTGGGCCTCGAGATCGCGGACCTTGGCCTCGAGGTCGGTGTTGGCGGCAACGAGGCGGGCGTTGAGGCTTTGGGTTTCGACCTGTAGCGCCTCGTTCTGGGTGATGAGCTCGTGGCGCTGGACGGCGTTGCGGACGGTGGCGAGGAGTTCCTCGCGCAACCAGGGCTTGGCGACAAAACGGAAGATCTCACCGCGGTTGATTGCATCGACGATGGTCGGCAGTGCGAGCACGGCGGTGATCAAAATACGCGAGGCGCGCGGGCGCAGGCGGCGGCTCTCGACGAGAAAATCAAGTCCGAGCATCTCGGGCATGCGCTGGTCCGAGATGATCACCGCGAAGTCGCGCTCCGCGAGGACGGCGAGGGCCTTGAGCGGGCTGTTGCACGCGACCACGGGGAAGCCGGCGCGTTCGAGGGTCTCCTTCAGGGCGGAGAGAACGACGGCCTCGTCGTCAACGATGAGAATGGTCGGCGTGCTGCTCATGGCGCGTGGGCGGGCTGGAGTGAAGGCGAGGCGTGAAGCACATGCACCGGCGGATGACCGGCGTGATGTTGGACAATGGCCTCGGCGACGTGATCCAGAGAAATCTGGCGTTGCGCGCCGCCATTTTCCCACGCGGCGCGGGGCATGCCATAGACGACGCAGCTCGCCTCGTCCTGCGCAAAGGTCGTGGCGCCTTTTTCGCGGAGATGGAGCAGGCCCTCGGCACCGTCTTTGCCCATGCCGGTGAGCACGCCGGCGATGGCATAGGGCGCGGCGCCGCAGTTCACGGCGGATTTGAAAAGCAGGTCCACCGCGGGTCGCTGGTGCCAGACCTGCGGGCCATCGGTCACGCGGACCGTGTAGTGATCGACCGACCACTGGAGCAACATATGGAAATTACCGGGGGCCACCAGCGCGAGTCCTGGGGTGAGACGGTCGCCGTCCACGGCTTCGCGAACCTCGAAGTTGCACTGTGTGTTTAGTCGATCGGCGAACGCCTTCGAGAAGACGGGCGGGATGTGTTGGACGATGGCGATGCCGGGCAGGCCCGCGGGCAACTGTGTGAGGACCTCGCGCAGGGCTTCGGTGCCGCCGGTGGACGCACCGAGCAGAATCACGCGGCGCGGGTTGTGTGCATACGCGCGCACGCCGGAGCCGTTGCCCGAAACGGCGGCGGCGAGGCGGGCGGCGGCGAGTTTCGAACTAGGTTGGGCTCCCGCCGGGTTGCTGATCACGACTGGTGGGGTGGGGCGCACGATGTTTTTCACCGGGCTCTCCGGGCGGGGGGCGCGGAGTTTGGCGACGGCGGCGGCTTTGATACGGGCGATGAGTTGCGGGCCGAGGTCGCCGAAAGAGTAGGAGCCGTGCGGCTTCGCGAGCACATCGAAGGCGCCGAGCCGTAGCGCCTCGAGCGCGTGCGCCGAGCCGTTCTGCGTGAGCGAGCTCATGATGATCACGGGCAGCGGGCGCTGGGCCATCACGATCTTTAGAAACGTGAGTCCATCCATGCGCGGCATCTCGAGGTCGAGCGTGAGCACGTCGGGATTGAGCTCCTTGATCTTGTCGCGCGCGACGTAGGGGTCCGCGGCGGTGCCTACGACCTCGACTTCGGGATCGTGGCTCAGGGCGTCGGTGACGAGTTTGCGAACGACCGCAGAATCATCGACGACGAGGACGCGAATGCGACGGGGCGTCATGGTATTTAAGATCCGATCGGCCGCTGATAGATGGCCGGCCGGATGGAGCGCAGCTTGTGATTGATGCTCGTGAGGCTTTCCGAATGGCCGACGAAAAGGTAACCGCCGGGCATGAGGCGACGCGTTAACCTTGCGACCAATTCCTCCTGCGTCGGGCGGTCGAAATAGATCATGACGTTGCGGCAGAAAATAATTTGAAACGGCTCGCGGAACGCCGGTTCGCCTTCGAGGAGATTGAGGTGGCTGAAGTTCACGCGGTCGCGCAATTCGGGGCGCACACGGATCTGGCCTTCTTGGGGGCCAAAACCGCGCTGGAAATGCGTCCGCACGAGTGCATCCGGGAGATTGCGCACGCTGTCCGTCGCATAGACGGCACGTTTTGCCTCTGCCAGAATGCGGTGCGAGATGTCGGTGCCCTCGATGTGCCACGGGGTCTGTAGAACATGGGTCGCGAGCGTCATCGCGATGGAGTAGGCCTCTTCGCCGGAAGACGAGGCGGCGCTCCAGATCTGCAGGCGTGGCCAGCGTTCGGTGCGCATGCGGGCCGTCATCTCCGGCAGCGCGGTATCGCGCATGAAATCGAAATGCGCCTGCTCGCGGAAGAAGAACGTGTGGTTCGTCGAGATGACGTCGATGAGGTTACCGAGCTCCTCCTCGGCGCCGGGGGATTGCAGCAGGCGGCAGTAATCGCCGAGCGACGACGAGTTGGTGGCGCGCAGGCGTTTGCCGAGTCGGGTGGAGACGAGCTCGCGCTTGTCCGGCCCGAGATTGATGCGGCTGCGCTCGTAAACGAGGCCACGGATGAATTCAAACTCGTTGTCCCTCATGGAATGTGTGTTCGGTTTATCGGCGCAGCGTTCGCCAAATGTAGGTGAATCGCTGCTTAATTACCGTTCGGTTCGGCCGACACGTTTGCCCGCACACGCCCGCGTGATTTTACGACGGGCAAATTTTTCCACTCGGATTCAGCGAGACCTGCGGTGAACGCGCTGCGGCGATTCCGTGAATTGTATTTCTCTAAATACACGTAGTTTGCGCTGCATCAAAATCTGGTGGCACCGGCTTTGCTAAACGATGTTTCCATGATCGATCCTGTGTTCCAAAGCGGTAACTACGAGATGGCCCGAAAGCTTCTCGATGCCACGGCTCTGCGTCACGAAGCCATCGCGACCAACATCGCCAACGCCGAGACGCCCGGTTTCCACCGCCTCGATGTCGCGCCCGATTTCGCCCAGCAACTCCGCGCCCGCATGGAGGCCGGCGATCTTTCCTCCACGTCCTCCTCCCTCACTCCGCACCTCGCCGAAGACCTCAACGCCCGCAGCATGCGTCCCGACGGTAACACCGTCGAGATCGAGCACGAGTTGCTCGCGATGAACCGCAATGCCGTGGAGTTCGACTACCTCAGCGATGTCGTCTCCGGGAATCTCAAGCAGCTGCGCCTCGCCATCACCGGCCGCGCCTAAACTAGTCCCACGTTCCCACCTCCTCACGCGTTTCCATGAATCTTCTCTCCGGCATCGACATCACTGCGGGCGCGCTCAACGCCCAGAAGACCCGCCTCGACATCGTCGCGCAGAACATCGCCAACGCCCAGACCACGCGCACGCCCAACGGCGGCCCCTATCAACGGCAGGTGGTTTCGTTCGAGACCGCGCTTGCCCGGCAGGCAATCGGCGGCGGTCCCGGCCTCCAATCCGTGCGCGTCGGCACCATCACCGCCGACCGCACGCCCGGTCAGCAGGTTTATAACCCACAGCATCCCGACGCGGATCGCGACGGCCTTGTGACGATGCCCAATGTTAATCTCTCCTACGAAATGGTGGACCTCATCACCGCTTCGCGCGCCTACGAGGCCAATCTCTCCGTCGTGAAAAATGCCCGCCAGATGGCGATGAAGGCGCTCGAGATCGGCAAATAATTTTCCCTGCGTTTCCCGCTTCTCCCCATGTCCCCCATCGGATCGGTCAATCCCCTCCACGCTTCCGCCCTCACGCGCCTCGAGGCGCCGCTGCCGAAAATCGGCCTCGCCC
>JANXLP010000262.1 GCA_025355125.1 Opitutaceae bacterium
GCGTCGAGGAGGACGAGGTCGAACTTGGCGACGTAGGCGGGCGTGGCGGCGGCGGGATCGTAAACGTAGTCGAACCAGATGGCGTCGCGGCCGAGGTCGCGCATGAGGACGTGAACCGTCATGCGCGGCGTGCGGTCGGCGGTGCCGAGGTAGAGGACGCGGAGGGGTTGCGCGGCGCACTTAAGCGCGAGAGCAAGGAACAGCGTAATGAGGAGGGGTAGTTTCATGAAAGTGGTAAGCAAGTGGGAGGTGGGCGAAACGAGAAATCAAGGGAGGGGAACTTGCTTCGTCGTCTTGAGGTAGGCGACGAGGTCGCGCACGTCGTCGGTGGAGAGTTGTTTGAGGAGACCCTCCGGCATCATTGAGACCGGGGAGATTTCGCGGGAGAGGATGGCGGATTTCGCGACCACGGTTTCCTGACCGACGAGGCGGAGGGTCACTTTCTGGTCGTCTTCACCGACGATGTTGCCGGCGAGGACGCGGCCATCCTGGGTGTTAATCGTTACGAGCTTGTAGGCTTCCTGGATTTCTTCGCTGGGGTTGACGATCTGGGCGAGGATGTAGTCGAGGTTGGCGCGATTCGAACCGGTGAGATCGGGGCCGACGATGCCGCCCGCGCCGTAGAGTGTGTGGCAGGCGGAGCAGGTGCGCTCGAAGAGGGCGCGGCCGTGCGCGGGATTGGCTTTGGCCAAAACGCCGTCGGTGAGGAGGCGTTTGAATTTGGCGATGTCGGCGTCTTTGTCGGCGGCGGGTTGAACCATCGGGCCCCAGAAATCCACGAAGGCGGGGCCGACGACACGCTGGAGCTGGCGGGCGGCGAAGGCGGAGATGTCGGACTTGGGGATTTTTTGATCCTTCAGGGCGGCGAAGAGTTGGCGGGCGCCGGCGGGGCGGGCGGCGAGGGTGAGGACGGTTTCGAGTTTATCGGGGCCCGCGAGGGCGGCGTAGCGGGCGAGGAGCGTGGTCGGAACCTTGGGGTCGTCGAAGGAGGCGAGGGCGCGAATGGCGTCGCGGCGCAGGGCGGTTTCGTCGAGGAGGGCGAGGACGGCGGGCAGCGCGGGTGCGTAGCTGTCGCGGGCGAAACCGATGAGAATCTCGCGGCGACGTTCGACGGGGGCAGTCGGGTCGGAGAGGACGGCGAGTTGCGCCTCGGTGGCTTTGGCGTTGCCGAAGAGCTGGCCGACTTGGAGGGCGAGGTTGCGGAGCGCGACGTCGCTGCCGGCGAGCAAGGCGGGTTCAACGGCGTCCCAATTAGCGGGGGCGGTGGTGGTGCGCTGGCCGAGGCCGGCGAGGCCGTCGCGGAGGCCTTCGAGGATGGCTTGGCGGCTCGTCGCGGTGGGGTGGGCGCCGAGCGCGGCGGCGATGACGTCGAGCTGTTTGCCGACGGTGGCGCGGCGGGCGATGAACTGGCTGACGAGGGAGAGCTTGCTCTGTGCGGCGAGTTCGAGGGCTTTCGCGGGATCGGCCATCACGAGAGGCTCGACGGCGAACCAGATCATTTTGGGAAGATTGTGGTCGTTGGCGTCTTCGCCGTGTTGCACGAGGCCGGCGGCGATGGGCCAGCGGTCGGCGATCGGGAGACGATTCATGACGGAGGCGAGGTAGAGACGCACGACGGGCGAGGGGTCGTTCTGGGCGAGCGCGGCGAATTTAGCGAGGGCGGCGGCGCCGGGGGCCATGTCTTCGCCGAGGAGTTGAATTGCCCAGCCGCGGATGTAGGGTGCGGGGTGATCGAGGAGGGCGACGAGGCGCTCGGTGGGAAGATTCTTGGTGACGTGGAGGGCCCAGAGAGCGCGGAGTTTACGGGCGTCGTCGGGCTGCTGGTCGAACATGGCCCAGAGCTTGGCGGCGACATCGGCGGAGAGGTGGCCTTCGGCGGCGCGTTGCTGGAGGAGGACGCGGGCGCGGCGGACATACCAGTCGTTGCGGTTGAGCTGGAGATCGACGAGCTCGGCGTCGCTGAGCGCGGCGAGGTTGAGGCCGGTTTTGCCGGGGAGGCCTTTGGGGGCGAAGCGGAAGATGCGGCCGGTTTCTTTGGTGAGGACGGAGGCGCCGCAGATGTCGGCATCGTGCCAATCGAGAATATAGACGGCGCCGTCGGGGCCGATCTCGACGCTGAAGCCGACCCATTGGGGGTCGTTGGCGAGGAGGGCGTCGTCGCCGTGGTGGCCGACGAAGCCGGAGCCCTTGGCCTCGAGGGTGTCGGTGAGAAGCGCGTGTTCATGGATGTTGGCCATGAAAATGCGGTCGCGGTATTCTTTGGGGAATTCGTCGGCCAGGTAGATGCGGGCGCCGCCATGGGCGGAGCGGTGGCGGTGGTCGGCGATGGTTTTGATGTCGTCGTAGATGTAGGGGTTGATGTGTTTGCCGCCCTGCCGGTGATAGAAGCCGCCGGGGATCACGTGCCAGAGGTGGGGGATGACGCAGGCGGTGATGAACATCTGGCCGTGGTCGTCGAAATCGAGGCCCCAGGGATTGCTGAAGCCGTGGGCGACGACTTCAAAGCGGTCTTTCGTCGGGTGATAACGCCAGACGCCGCCGTCGATGAACTGCGGGTCTTTGACGGCGATTTTTTCCGGGAAAGGTTCGCCGGGTTGGAACACGTGGCCGCCGTCGAGGGGCTTGCCGACGCGCGAGGTAGTGGCGAATCCCTGACAGCCGTAGAGCCAGCCGTCGGGGCCCCAGTTGAGGCTGTTGAGGGTTTCGTGGCGGTCCTGGATGCCCCAGCCGGTGAGGCGGACCTCGATGTTGCTGTCGGGTTTATCGTCGTGATTACGGTCGGGGACGAAGAGGAGGTTGGGCGGAGCGCCGAGCCAGAGGCCGTCGAAGCCGACGGCGATGGCGGTGGGGAAGGGGATTTTGTCGAGGAACACGGTGCGCTTATCCATCTTTCCGTCGCCGTCGGTGTCTTCGAGGATGACGATGCGGCTGTCGCCGGAGCCGGAGAAGCCGGTCTTGCGGGTTTCGTAGTCACGATTTTCGGCGACCCAGAGGCGGCCGCGGTCGTCCCAGCAGAAAGCGATGGGCTGGGTGATCATGGGCTCGGCGGCGGTGAGTTTTACCTCGAAACCGGGCGCGGAAGTCATCTTGGCGACGGCCTGCTCGCCGGTGAGGAAGACGGCCTTGCGGCCCTCGGTGCGGGCAATGCTCCACATGGCGCCGTCCACGGACTCGCCGCTGAAATCTCTCCAGGCTTCGTCGATCTTCAGGTCGTTGAAATTGCCGGTGTAGATAATGAACTGGTGGCGGTTGGTGGCGGATTTGCCTTTGGGAATTTTCCAATCGCCGAGGATGGCGCGGCTGGGGCCGATGCCGAACTGATCATCGACGCGCCACGGGCTCGGGTAGCCTTCGTTTTTAGGGTGATCGAGGATGGCGATGTGGGCCTGGTCTTCGCGGCCTTCAAGTTTCATGCCGACATCGGCCCAGACGGCGCGCTGGCCATTGGCGCGGGCATCGCGTTGGCGGGCGTTGTTGACGACGGACGCTTCCATGCCGGCGCGCCAAGGCATGCGGAGGAAGAGGCCGCCGTAGGCGTATTCGCCGATGGTGAGATCGACGAGGGCCTCGCCGGTCCATTCGAGTTCGAGGACGTAGCTCTCGACCTTGTCGTGGAGGGTCCAGAGCTGGGTCTCGGCCATGATGGCTTTGCCGGTCTCGTCGAGGAGATGGTAGGTGGTGGTCCACTTCACCTCGGAACCCTGCGCGACGACGGGGGCGCTGGCGACGCGGCGCCAGTAGCCTTTGCTGGGGTTGTGGAAATAGTCGCGGCCGTTGAGGCGGGTGAGGCCCCAGTAGAGGCCGGTCTGGTGTTGGTGATGGCCGGGGCTGAATTCGGTGAGGACGCTTTTGCCGTCGGGAGACTTGATCGGGTGGATATAAGGGCGGAAATCGGCGCCGGCGTTTTGGGTGAGGATGGGCTCTTTTTCGCCGTCGCGGAAAACGGAGATGGATTTGGAGACGGGGTCTTCGCGCAGGGTGAGGTTGACGGCGAAGGCGGCGGGGAGCGCGCAGGAGAAGGCGACGCAGAAGGGCACTAGGCAGCGAAATGGGTTCATGGGGAAACGCGCAGGCGGGGTTGCGGGAGCGAGAAGATGATAGCAGGTCCAGCGGCCGGCGCCATGAGAGTTGGCGCAAAAAGAATGAGTTTTTTCACCGCTACTCTCCGAGGCACTGCGCCGTGGAACGCGCCGGGTTGATCTTTTGCGAAGACAGGTAAACGTAGGGCGCATGTCCGCTCTCCGCCCTGTGCGTCGCCGTCAGGTGGCGTTGCTCATCGAGACCTCGAATGCGTATGCGCGGGGGCTCCTGCAGGGCGTGGTGCACTATATCCGTGAGCATCAGCCGTGGTCGTTTCACCTGATGGAGCAGGGTCGGGGCGACGATCCGCCGGCGTGGCTGGAGGGATGGAAGGGGGACGGGATCATCGCGCGCATCGAGACGCCGCGGATCGCGGCGGCGGTCGTGAAGACCGGCTTGCCGGCGGTGGACTTGAGCGCGGCGCGACTGGTGCCGGCGTTGCCGTGGGTGGAGACGGACGACGCGGAGATCGCGCGGTTGGCGGCGGAGCATCTGCTGGAGCGCGGGTTTCGGCACTTCGCGTTTTGCGGAGTTGAGCGTTTCAACTGGTCGAGGTGGCGCGAGGAGCATTTTGCGGCGCGCGTGCGGGTGGCGGGGCACGACTGCCATTTCTACCGGCCGAAGAAGGAAGGCGCGGCGGCCGAGCAGGTGGCGGAAATCGGGCGTTGGCTCGCGACGTTACCGAAGCCGGTGGGCATCATGGCGTGCTACGACAGTCGTGGGCAGCAGGTGCTCGACGCGTGTCGGAGCGCGGGGTTCGCGGTGCCGGACGAGGTGGCGGTGATCGGTGTGGATAACGACGAACTGTTGTGCGAACTGGCGTCGCCGCCGCTCTCCAGCGTGATTCCCAATGCGCACCGGACGGGTTACACGGCGGCGGCGCGTCTGGACCGGTTGATGGCGGGAAAAAAAGTGACGCCGATCGCGGAGCTGGTTCCGCCGCTGGGGGTGGCGAGCCGGCATTCCACGGATGCGTTTGCGCTGGACGACCGCGACATCGTGCAGGCGGTGCGAATGATCCGGGAGCACGCGTGCGAAGGGATCAACGTGAGCGATGTGCTGAGGGCGGTGCCGCTGTCGCGGCGCGTGCTGGAGCAGCGTTTTCAAAAGCTGCTGGGGCGGACGCC
>JANXLP010000268.1 GCA_025355125.1 Opitutaceae bacterium
CGCCGCGCCCCTTGAAGATCCGCATGCGCCCCGGCTGCCGCTCATCCTCGCCCAGCGCCTGGTCCATCGTGAACTCCGGCGGCAGCGTGCCATCCGGCCCGCGCACCGCCTTCACGACTTTCATCGCCCGCTCGGGCGGCAGCACCACCACGAGCGCGAGGTAAGTCTTCAAAACCGTCTTCGACTGAAACTGCCCGCTCAAAAAATCCAACGCCACCTTCGACTTCGAGCACAACAACACCCCGCTCGTGTCCGCATCAAGCCGGTGGACATTCGCCACGCCGTGCCCGTATTTCGCGTGCACGAGTCCCATCATGTTCTCGCGCTTCTTATCCCAACGGTCGGGCGCGATCAGCATCCCGCTCGGTTTATCGAACGCGATGAACGTATCGTCTTCCTGAAGAATCGGCGGGAGCGGCATAGGCAACACCACTGCGCCCGTCGCCGCCCCGACCCGCAACCCGAAAGCTCCGCCCGGAAGTGGCACGATCATCCTGCCCGTGGCCTTCCTCCGCCTCCCGGTTCGCAGCCCCGCCTTCAGGCGGAATCCACAAATCGCCCGCCCCTCCTCGTCCCTACCTCTTCGCCCCTCGCCCGGCGCGCAACACGCGCCTGTCACACCCGCGTTCCGCCCGCGCAACGTTTCGGTGACACCACCCCTTTCGTTTTGCCAGCGCCCGCCGCCTCGCACCGTCGTAAAGCCATGCCCGCGCTCACGCTCCCACCTCCCGCCACGCTCACCCCGTCGCCCGCCCGCTCGGCCCTCACCGCTCTCGCCGCCTTCACACGCTTCACCCCCCCGCAACCCCTCCACACCTTCCTCCGCACCACCGGCTACAAACTCCGCCCACCCCGCCCGCTCCCCTATCTCACCCGCATCACCCGCGCTCGCGACGCCGCCCTCGCCTCCGGCGCCGCCGGCCCTCACCAACTCGCCACCCTCCTCACCGAAAAACGTCCCGGCCCCGTGCCCACCATCGTTCTCGGTGGCTTCGTGCCCGACGCTACCGAACAGGTTTTTCTCCTGCGCGGATTTCTTCTGAAGCACGGCACCGTTTACTACCTCAACTACCCGCGCACCGGCTTCTCCCTCGACCTCATCTGTGCCCAGCTCGACGACCTCGTCGCCGAGATCAACCGGCACCACGGCCAGCGCCCCGTCGTCTTCGGCGTCAGCTTCGGCGCCGGCCTCGCGATCGAATGGCTCCGCCGCTCCCGCCTCGCCGGCCGCACACCCGAACTCTCCGGCACCATCCTCGTCAGCCCCGTCGCGTGCGCCGCCGACATCGTCGCCCCCGACGAGCCCAAGCCCTCCACCCTCATCGGCCGCGCGCTCAAACCCTTCCTCGACGCCCATGCCACCGGCCCCGCCGTGCCCACCAGCGTCATCGAAAAAGCCCGCGTCATCTTCACCAAAATGTTCGAGGCCGGCGCGCAAAACCAAACCTCGCTCCGCGCCCTCATGTCCGCCGCGGAACTCCGCCACCTCCACGCCAGCGTGATCGCCGCGATCCAATCTATCGACTTCACCGGCGCCTGCGAACGCCTCTCCGCCCTCCGTCAACTCCCGCCGCTTTCCGCGTGGGACGGCGGCCCCCGCCCGCTCAGCCTCGCCCCCACGCTCATCCTCTACGCCGAGAAAGAAGGCGCGGTCCTCCACGACCGCTCGCCCACCCGCGCCGCCCTCGGCACCACGCTCTCCGCTTTCTTCCCCTGCGGCACGCACCACGTCGTCAGCGGTGGCACCAGCCCCGTGCAACACGCCTCGCTCATTTTCCACTACTTCCAATTCCTCCCGCCCATCACGGCCTTCTACCGCCAGCTAAAAACGCGTAACGTTCCGCTCGCCGCGTGAATACGCTTGCCGCTCCCGTTCCCGCCGCCCTGCCTCACCCGCACCGCGTCCCCATGCCCGTCTGGCCCAAGAGCTTCATCACCATCGGCGCCGGCCTCCTCACGGCACGCACCGCCCGCCGCCTCCGGCGCAAAAACTCCGCCCTCGGCCAACAAGACCGCGCCCTCGCCGAGCTCACCACCCAGTTCGCCCAAACTTCCTTTTGGAACGACGCCGGCATCGGCGAAAAGCTCCCCTACGCGAAGTTTCAGACCGCCACGCCCCTGCGCACCTACGAAGATTTTGCCCCCGCCATCGACCGGATGAAGCGCGGCGAGGGCGACGTGCTCTGGCCGGGCGCGTGCGCGTTCTACGCCATCTCCTCCGGCACCACCTCCGGCCGCACCAAGTTTCTCCCCATCACCGAGGGGATGCTCGCGCATTTTCGTCAGGCCGGCCTCGACTCGCTCCTCTACTATTCTGCCCGCGTCGGCCACGCCGGCGTCTTCCGCGGCCGCCATCTCTTCCTCGGTGGCAGCACCCAGCTCGCTCCGCTCATGGAAGTCCGACCCTTCCAAGCCTACACCGGCGACCTCAGCGGCATCACCGCACTGAATCTCCCGCCGTGGGTTGAAAAACACCTCTACGAACCCGGCACCGCGATCGCCCAAATCGCCGACTGGCCCGCTAAGCTCGCCGCCATCACCGCCCGCACCGCCGGCCTCGATATTTCCCTCCTCGCCGGCATCCCCAGCTGGATTCTCATCCTCGCCGAGGCCCTCCGTAAAAACTCTATCCGCGGCAAAGCCCGCGCCAGCAATCTGCAGGGCATCTGGCCCAACCTTGAGTGCTTCATCCACGGCGGCGTGCCCATCACGCCCTTCGACGACGAACTCCGCACCGCCCTCGGCCCCACCGTAAATTTCCACGAAGTTTACCCCGCCTCGGAAGCGTTCATCGCCACCCAAGACTCCGAAGCGCTCGCCGGCCTGCGCCTCATGACGGGCGCCGGCATCTTCTACGAATTCCTCCCGATGGCCGATTTCAACGAGGCCAACCTCGCCTCGCTCGGCCACAAAGCCGTCCCCCTCTCCGGCGTGAAAACCGGCGTGGATTACGCCCTCCTCCTCACCACCCCCGCCGGCCTCGCCCGCTACGTCATCGGCGATGTCGTGCGCTTCACCTCCACCGAGCCACCCCGCCTCGTTTACATCGGCCGCACCCGCCTCCAGCTCAGTGCATTCGGCGAACACGTCATCGAGAAGGAACTCACCGACGCCCTCACCGCCGTCTGCCGCCGGCACCACTGGAGCATCGTCAACTTCCACGTCGCCCCGCTCTTCGTGAATTCCAGCACCGGCCAGAACCGTGGTCGCCACGAGTGGTGGATCGAACTCAAGCCCGGCACGACCTCGACCCCCATCGGCCCCCAACTCTCCGCCGAACTCGACGTCGAACTCCAACGCCTCAACGACGACTACGAAGCCAAACGCCTAGGCGGCGGCCTCGATGCGCCCTTCGTGCGCCTCGTCATGCCCGGCGTCTTCGAGCACTGGCTGCGCTTCAAGGGCCACTGGGGCGGCCAGCACAAGATGCCCCGCTGCCGCAGCGACCGCCTCATCGCCGACGACCTCGCGAAAGTCACCCACTTCGCGAAGGACTAAAAGTAGGGCGGCGTCTCCGACCCGCCCTCCCCGCCCCCGCATAAATCCACGCTCCGATGTGCGCCGTGCGCCCCGCGGTGGGCCGTGCGCTCCGCCGCGCGGCCATTCAGTCTTTCGGCCCCCGCCATCACCCGCACGCCCCATTGAGTTACCCTCTCCCCAAAAAACCCGAAAAAAATCCATCTCATCCCGCCCGCTGGCATGGGCACTGCTGATAAGTATTATCCTATCCAAGCAGGGTTTTGGGTAGTGTAAAGCTGGTGCAAACCGGCACAGAAAAAAGTGGGCCCGGCGTTAAGGGGTTATCGCCGGGCCCTTCTTTTTGCCCGGATACCAAGCCTCGGTCCGCTGGACCGCTGCTCTCCACATACGGCTAGCTCCCACGTTTTCCTCAAGCGCGGCTCAGCCCTGACAAGAAAACCCTCCATCTCTTTTCCGTGCCTTCCGGGTAGTCCGCGGGCCCCTCCGCCACGCTCGCGATCACGTCACGACGAGCACGATGGCCACCACCATCAAGGCCGCGCCGACCAACCGCCGCCCCAGCACCGCCCAGCCCAGCGCACCCTCGGCGTTGCCAAACCAGTGTCCCGCCACGCGCACGAGCACCACACTCCACAGCCCGCGCGAACTAAAAACGATGTTCACCGCCGTCGCATCACCCCACGTGCCGAGCACGCTCAGAATCCCCGCATTCGTCAGCGCCATCACCAGCGCCCCGGGCAGCAACCACCGCCACGCGATACCCGTGATCTCGCCCAACCCCGCCCGGAAAAACGGCACAAATCCCACCGACATCACCGCCATCGCCAGCATCATCATCGGCAGATAACGCGCTACGCCCAGCGCCGGCACCCATTTCTGCGTCAGCGTATCACACAGCGAAAATAACAGCGCGCCCACCATCGTGCAGCCCACGCTGAACCCCACTCGCCGGTGCTGCCCGCCCCGGCCCAGCCCGAGCAACGCCACCGCCACCGCGCCCAGCCCCGCCGCGATCCACCACGACAACGGCACGGTCTTCGCCAGGAGCACACTGCTGAAGAGCGCCACCCACACCGATTTCGTGCCCATCACCGGCGTCGTCACCGAGACATCGCCCCGGCTGATCGCGAGAAACAGACAAAGCTGCGCCAACATGAACAACAGCGCCGTCACCACCGGATGCCACCACACCTCCGCGAGCTCCACGGTCAGTGGCGTCCGCCAAAACCACGCCGGCGCGAAACTCACCGCCATCACCCAGTTTGCCACAAACGTGGACCGCCACACCCCCGCCCCTTGCTCCGCCGCGCGCTTCATGCAGAGCGCGCCCACGACGTAGGTAAACCCACAGACCAGCGGAATCAAAAGGTGAACGGGAAAATGCACGGCGAAAGCTCCACCCAATCCGCCTCCCGACCCACCCGCTATAAAAAACGCGAATGGGAGCGCGGGCGGCCCCGCCCGCCCGCAGCGCCAACTTCCAGCCGCCACAAGTGGCTGCGCCTCCCAGCCGCAGTTCCCCCACCGCCCGATCCTGCGCTTTCAGCTCTGAACTCTCCGCTCTCAGCCCTCAGCGCAAAAATTACGCCTTCTTCAACAGCGCCACGATGCGCTTCTCGTATTCCTCGGTCGGTTCCGCGCCCACCTTGCGATCACGAATAATGCCGGCGCGGTCGATGATAAAGGTCGTCGGAATCGCATCCATCCCGCCAAACGCCGCCGAGATATCATCATCGCCCATCACGATCTGATAGTTGATGCCGAATTTCTCCATGAACGGCTTCACCACCGCCGGCCCTTTTTGATCCAGCGACACACCAATGATCACGAGTCCGTCTTTGCCGTATTTCTTCTGCAGCTCGATGTAGCCGGGGATCTCCGCGCGGCACGGCGGACACCACGTCGCCCAAAAATCCACGACCACCACCTTGCCCTTAAACGTCTCCGACGAGATCACCTTGCCCTCGACATCCTTGAGCTTCCAAACCGGCGCGGGTTGCGGAGCAACCGCTTCAGCCCGGGCCAGTGCGGCTGCGGCGATAAAAAACACAGAGAACAAAGCGGAGCGGAGCATCTTCATGGTGGAGAAATGAGTAAGCATGAGAGACGCCACTGCAAATTTTCTTCCCGCTTTTTCCGCAACGTCACACTTTCCCGTCCAAGGTCGCCACGGGACTCCGGGCCCGTCGCCGGCCAGAGCCGTGCGTCCGAGGTGGGCCGTGCGCTCCGCGCGCGGCCGGGCAAACGCGAAAACGTCTTCGCAGGTCTCCTCCCTCGCACCCTCGCGGAGCCTCACGTCCGCGCGCGGAGCGCCCGGCCCACCTAAACGCGCCCCCGATGGGTCTCCCCGCTCTTCGCTCTCAGCTCTGGACGCGTCCGCTCTCAGCCCTGCGCCACCCGCCCCGGCCCGCCCGCCCCTTCACGTATCCCTCATCTCGGGCAAATCCAGCCCGAGGATCTCGATGAATTTCTTCATCGCCGGCGTCAGCACGCGGCCCTTGCGGTGCATGATCGCCAGCGGACGCGTAAACGACTTCCCCTTGAAATGCAGCATCACCAGCGTGCCCTGCTTCACTTCCTGCGCGACCGTCGCCTGCGGCACGATGGCGATACCGTGGTCGATCTCCACCGCGCGTTTCACCGTCTCGATGTTGTCGAATTCCATCACCGGCTCGATCTCCAGCTTGTGCTCGCGGAAGATCTGATCGACCGCCTTGCGTGTCGGGATGTCCGGGTCGAAACCGATGAATTTCTGCGCGGCCAGTTCCTTCACCTCGATCTCCGTGCGCTTCGCCAGCGGATGCCCTGGCGCCGTGATCAACACCAGATGGTCGTTGCGGAAGGGCAACACCTCGATCTGCCGCTGCTTCACCGGAAACGCCACCAGACCGAAATCCACCGCATTGTGCAAAATGTCCTCATACACGAGATTCGACCGGCGATATTCCACCCGCACGTTCACCGAGGGGAAATCGTGCAGGAATTTCTTAATGAACGGCGGCAACTCGTGCAGCCCGATCGAGTAGATCGTCGAAATCCGAATCGTCCCGCTGATCACCTTCTTCATCTCCTGCAACTCGCACAGCAGCTTCTCATAAGTGTGCAGCATCTCCTTCGCCGACTCATACACGCGGTAGCCTTCGCGCGTCAGTTGGAACTGCTTTTGGCTCCGGTCGATCAGCAGCGTCTTGAAATGCCGCTCCATCGCCCGCGCCTGCTGGCTCACCGCCGACTGGGTGATGCCGTTTAATTTAGCCGCCTTCGAAAAGCTCTTCGTCTCGACGAGGTCTGCGAAGATTTTGAAGTTTTCAATTTGCATGATTAGCGCACGTTTACTGCCACAGAGTGATAGCACGCCCCGGGCCGCAAACCCACAATTAGTTTTCCTTAATCATCCGCTCCCGCTCCATGTTCATCTCCTACGAGGAATTCGCCGCCCGCGCCGATATCGTCCGCGCCCAGATCGCCGCCGCCTGCAAGCAATCCGGCCGCGATCCCGCCACCGTCGAACTCCTCGCCGTCACCAAAACCCACCCCGTCACCGCCGCCGACTACGCCGCCCGCTACGGCCTCCGCGCCGTCGGCGAAAACCGCGTGCAGGAAGCGCTTGAGAAACGTCCGACGTGCGCCGCCCCCACCCTCAGTTGGGAACTCATCGGCCATCTTCAATCCAACAAGTCCAAGCTCGCCGTTCAGTATTTCGACCGCGTCCAAAGCGTGGACAGCGAGAAACTCCTCAACCACCTCGACCGCGCCGCCGCCGAACTCGGCAAAGTTCTCCCCGTCCTCCTCCAGATCAACGCCGGCAACGACCCCGCCAAATTCGGCGCCGACCTCGCCGCCGCCCCCCGCCTCGTCGAACTCGCCCTCGCCAAAAAAAATCTCCGCATCGACGGCCTCATGACGATCGCCCCCCTCGGCGCCACGCCCACCGAAGCCACCGCGCACGCCGAGCGCACCTTCGCCAACCTCCGCTCGCTCCGCGACGACCTCGCCGCCCGCCTCGGCGTCCCGTTCCGCGAACTCTCCATGGGCATGAGCGGCGATCTCGTCCCCGCCATCGCCGCCGGCAGCACGATGGTCCGCGTCGGCTCCGCCCTTTACGGCCTCCGGTAAAACCCGCGCGTTCCGCGCACCGTTCACTCCTTTCCTTCCGTCCTCCTTCAAAACCATGCGTTCCCTCCTCCGCCTCGCGTCCGCCGCCAGCCTCGCGCTCGCGTTCACCGCCCCCGCGTTCGCCGCCAACTCCGTTCCTCCTCTCACCGCCCAGCCCGTCGCCGCCAAACGCCCGCTCTCCCTCGACGATTTCGATTCTTGGCGCAGCCTCGCCTCGCCCACCCTTTCTCGCGACGGCCGCTGGCTCGCGTATTCGTTCATGCCACAGGACGGCGACGGCGAGGTGATTATCCGTGAACTCGCCACCGGCCGCGAACAACGCCTCCCCGTCGGCGCGCTCCCCCCGCCCCCGCTCCAGCCCGACGAGGCCAACCCCGATGCTCCGCCCACGCCCCGCACCATCCGCATCGTCTTCACCGCCGACTCCAAAAATCTCGTCGCCAGCACCTATCCCACGAAGGCCGAGACCGCCGCCGCCCGCAAAGCGAAGAAGAAACCCGACGAAATGCCCAAAGGCGGCCTCGTCTACGCGAACCTCGCCACCGGCACCGTCACCACCGTGGCCGCAGTCAAAAATTTCCAAGTCCCCGCCAAAGTCACCGCCTGGCTCGCCTATCTAAAAGAAACCAAGCCCGAGGAAAAAAAGCCCGAGCCCAAGTCCGACGCCACGCCATCAGCCGCACCCACCACTCCGCCCACCGAAGATCTCCTCTCCGACTCCGACCAAGCCGCCGCGCGGACTGCCGCCGGTTCCACCCCCGCCAAACCCGATCTCGGCACCGACCTCGTCCTCATCGACCTCGCCGCGCCCACGCCGGCCGAGCGCGTCTTCACCGACGTCCTCGATTACAGCCTCACCCGCGACGGTCGCACGCTCCTCACCACGGTCGCGGCCAAAGCCAGCACGACCAACGGCGTTTACTCCTTCGCCCCCGACGCACCCGCCGACACCGCTCCGACGCCTCTCCTCACCGGCAAAGGCAAATATCTGAAACTCACGTGGGACCGCGAGCAGACCCAAGCCGCCTTCGTGAGCGACCGCGACGACGTCACCACCACCCCCGCCCCAAAATCCCCACGCTTCAAACTCTACCACTGGCCCCGTGGCACCCCCGCCGCCGCCGAACTCGTCTCCTCCGCGACCACGAATTTCCCCGCCGCCTTCACGGTGAGCGACAAAGGCGTGATCGCCTTCTCTCGCGACGGCAAAAAACTCTCCGTCCCCGCCGCTACGCCCGCCAAACCACCCCGCGACGCCGATGCCGCCATCGACGACGAGGCCAAAGTCTCCGCTGATCTCTGGCGCTGGAACGACGATCTCGTGCAGCCCATGCAAAAGGTCCGCGCCACCGTCGAGCGCAACCGCACTTACCGCGGCGTCTTCGACCTCGCCACAAAACGCTACACCCAACTCGCCGACTCCGCCCTCGCCACCGTCACGCTCAGCGACGACGGCACCCGCGCCCTCGGCCAAGACGACCGCGCCTACCGCCGTCGTATCGACTACGACGGCCGTTACTTTGACGTTTATCTCGTCGATGCCACCACCGGCACCCGCAAGCTCGCGCTCTCCGAACTCCGCAGCGAAGGCGCGTTGCAGTGGTCGCCCGACGGTCGCTGGGCGTTCTACTACCAGGCCAAAAACTGGCACGCGCTGAACATCGCCGACGGCACCACGCGCAACCTCACCGCCAACCTCGGCGTCGCTTTCTACGACGAACAACACGACTCCCCAGACGCCGCCAGCGCCTACGGTCAGGCCGGTTGGACTAAAGACAGTCAGTCCGTCCTCCTCTATGATCGCTACGACGTGTGGCAGATTTTCCCCGATGGCCGCCCCGCAAAAAATCTCACCGCCGCCTTCGGCCGCGCGACCAAAACCCAGCTCCGCGTCCAACGTATCGAACCCATCGACGAAGACGACGATGACCGCGGCCTCGATCCCGCGAAAGCCCTCACCCTGCGCGGCGAGAGCGAAGAAACGCGCGCCTCCGGCTTTTACCAAACCCGCTTCGACGCCACACCCGCCGCCGCGCCGCGCCGCCTCTTGTGGGGCGATAAGAACTACCGCTACGTCGCTCGCGCCAAAGACGCCGATATCCTCCTCGTGAGCGCATCGCGCTTCGACGAATTCCCGGATTATCACACCACCGACTCCGCCTTCACCGCCCCCGTCAAAGTCACCGCCGGCAGCGCCCAGCTCGCGCCGTTCGCGTGGGGCCGCGCGGAACTCGTGCCCTTCCGCAATTCAGACGGCGTCCAGCTCAGCGCGGCGCTCTACAAGCCCGCCGGCTTCGATCCCGCGAAGAAATATCCGCTCATGGTCTATATCTACGAGCGCCTCTCGCAGAACGTGAATACGTTCTCCCACCCCGCCCCGAGCCACAACGTCAACTTCCCGCTCTACACGAGCAACGGCTACCTCGTCCTCACGCCCGACATCGTTTACACCGAAGGCCAGCCCGGCCAGAGCGCGCTGAAGAGCGTGCTCCCCGCCATCGAGAGCCTCGTGAGGCAGGGCTTCGTCGATGAAAATGCCATCGGCATCTCCGGCCACTCGTGGGGCGGCTACCAGATCGCCTACATGCTCACCCAGACCTCGCGCTTCCGCGCCGCCGAAGCCGGCGCGCCCGTCGGCAACATGACGAGCGCCTACTCCGGCATCCGCTGGGGCACGGGCATGCCGCGCCAGTTCCAATACGAGAAAACCCAGAGCCGCATCGGCGCGCCGCTCCAGGAAGCCCCGCACCTTTTCATCGAAAATTCCCCGGTCTTCCACGTGCAGCGCGTCACCACGCCGCTCCTGCTTCTTCATAACGACGCCGACGACGCGGTTCCGTGGTATCAGGGCATCGAACTCTTCCTCGCGCTCCGCCGTTACAACAAACCCGTGTGGCTCTGGAGCTACAACGGCGAGTTCCACGGCCTCCGCCGCCGCGCCGATCAAAAAGATTTCGCCCGCCGCGCCTGGCAATTCTTCGAGCATTACCTCCACGGCGCGCCTGCCCCCGAGTGGATGGAAAAAGGCGTGCCCTACATTGATCGCGACGAGGAAAAACTCCGCTTCAACGCCGCGAAGTAGGGCGCGGTCTCCGACCCGCCCTCCACGCCCGGGAGCCCACACTCCGCCGTGGCTGCGGCATCCTGCCGCAGTTCCCCGCTCCGAAAGAAATCCCCTCTACCAGAGGGGTGGCGCGCAGGCTGCCCCGCCAATCCCGGTTGCCTGAAGGAGTCTGCTTGTTAGAGGGCGTCTAAAAAGGTCTCCGATCTGGTCCGTCGTGGCATGGGCGTCCCGCCCATGTTCCTAACCCACGGGCGGGACGCCCGTGCCACTTTCGATC
>JANXLP010000313.1 GCA_025355125.1 Opitutaceae bacterium
CTTACGCTCGCAGCTACCAGCCGACCCAAGTCCAAGACTCGCCACCCCTCGGTCTCACACCCGTCTTGACCAAGGTGTAACTGGTGACACCTTGGCCGCGATGAAGACGATTTCGATCAAACAGCTCCACGCCGAGACGGGACGCTGGGTCCGGACTGCAAAAAAACAAACCCTCATCGTCACCGACCGCGGCGAAGAAATCGCCGAACTTCGTCCGCTCGCGCCCCCCACCCGGCCCCGCGCGGCGCTGGACCCCGCCACGCGCCTCACATGGATGCCCGTCAGCCCGGTCGATTCGACTGCTTTTATTTCTGAAGACCGGGACGGCCGATGACCTACTGGGACACGTCCTACCTGGCGAAGCTCTACCTGCGCGAAGCCGGCACCGATGCCGTGCTCCGTGCGTTCGCCGACCAGGGCGACTTCGCCTGCGGCGAACACGGTCGACTCGAATTGATGGCGACGTTTAAGCGCAACCAGCGCGAGGGCATCCTCACCGCCGCCCAGTTGAAAATGATCTGGGGCAAACACGAGCAAGACGTGGCCGATGGCCTGATCCACTATCTCCCTTTGCCTTCGCGACTAATCCAAGATGCCTGTGCCACCCTCGCCGGTTTGCCGGCCCGCGTCTTCCTCCGCGCAGCCGACGCCCTGCACCTGGCCTGCGCCGCCGATGCCGGCCTCAAGCAAATCTACAGCCACGACCGCCACCTCCTCGCCGCCGCGCCTCACTTCGGCCTGAGGGGAATCGACATCATTTCTCCGAAATTCAAATGAAAATCATCCGCCACCTCACCCCGGCCGGCCCCGCTTACGCCGCGCTTCAATCCGATGGTTCCGCCCGCGAAGTCTCCGGCGACATCTTTGGCGACTTCCACGTCACCGACCGTGTCGTTACTCCGGGAAAACTCCTCGCACCCGTCGTGCCGACGAATCTTCCCTGCATCGGCCTCAACTACAAAAAACATGCCGCCGAGAGCAACAGCCCACTGCCAAAGTATCCCGTGCTCTTCATCAAGAACACCGCCGCACTCCAAAATCCCGGCGACCCCATCGAGATCCCCGTCAAACTTCCCAGCACCAAAGTGGACTACGAGTGCGAGCTCGCCGTCGTCATCGGCAAGCGCTGCAAAAACGTCTCCCGCGCCGACGCCCTCGACTACGTGCTCGGCTACACCTGCGCCAACGACGTCTCCGCGCGCGACTGGCAGCGCGACGGCGGTGGCGGCCAATGGTGTCAGGGCAAGGGCTTCGACACCTTCTGTCCGCTCGGCCCCGTCCTCGTCACGCGCGACGAAATCCCGAATCCGAATTCCCTCCGCATCCGCACGCTGCTCAACGGCGAGGTCATGCAGGACTGGAACACCGACGACATGATCTTCGATGTGCCCGCGATCATCGAATTTCTCAGCAGCAGTAAGACGCTCCTTCCCGGCACCGTGATCCTCACCGGCACGCCCCACGGCGTCGGCTTCGCCCGCACGCCTCCGGTCTGGCTCAAGCCCGGCGACAGGGTAAGCATCGAAATCGAAAAAATCGGCACGCTCACGAATCCCGTCATCGCCGAACCGGTCTGAGTTTCCGCCGGCCGCCATCGCCTTCACATTCGCCACAGCGAGCAGATTCACCTCATGGCCCTTCCCGCCCGCTCGCTCTACACCCGCGTCCGCCAGATTCTCGACTCGGCCCGCGTCGGCGCCGCGCGCTCCGTCAACACCGCCCAGGTCGTCGCCCACTGGCTCGTCGGCCGCGAGCTCGTCGAAGCCGAGCAGCAGGGCCGCACCCGCGCCGCCTATGGCGCCGCCCTCATCGATACCCTCGCCGCCCGTCTGAAGCGCGACTACGGCGAGGGCTATTCGGTCCAAAACCTCCGCTACATGCGGCAATTTTATCTCGGCTACCCTCAGTTGATTTCAGCCGCACAATCCCGCGATTCCTCCGCCGCCATCTCCGCCACGATTCGCCACACACCGCGTGGCGAATTCGCTTCCACGCTTTCTCTCCCCTCGATTCGCCACACACCGCGTGGCGAATCGTGGCGTCCCGGTCTCCTCAATCCCAACCTCGCCTGGTCGTTGTATCGCCAGTTGCTCAAGGTCGAATCACCCGAGGCCCGCGCCTTCTACGAAATCGAGTCCGCGCAACAGTGCTGGTCCGCCCGCGAGCTCGAGCGCCAGATCGCCAGCCTCTACTTTGAGCGCCTCGCCCGCAGCCGTGACCGCGCCGGCGTCCGCCGACTCGCCACCAAAGGCCATGAGATCACCACACCCGCCGATCTCTTCAAAGACCCCGTCGTCATCGAATTTCTCGGACTCCCCGAGTCACCCCGTCTCGCCGAGTCCGACCTCGAAGAAGCTCTCCTCGACCGCCTCCAAGCCTTCCTCCTCGAACTCGGCAAGGGCTTCGCCTTCGTCGCCCGCCAACAGCGGATCACCCTCGACGGCGACCACTTCTACATCGACCTCGTCTTCTACCACGTCGTCCTAAAATGCT
>JANXLP010000322.1 GCA_025355125.1 Opitutaceae bacterium
TGCTAGAAATCCCGCGCCTAATCCCGCAGTCTCCTCCAACCGCTCCTCCCCGCGCTCCCCATAAAACCCCACCGCCGCCGCACTCACAAAAACCTCCGGCCGCGTCCCGACTTTCATCGCCGCAATTCCCGCCGCGAGCGTCCGCGTCCCATCCACACGGCTCGACAAAATCGCCGCCTTACGTGCCGCCGTCCAACGACCGCCCGCCACGCTTTCTCCGCCCAGATGCACCACCGCGTCCGCCCCGATGAGCGCCGCCGGATCGATTTCGCCCCGCTCTGGATTCCAAGCAAACTCCCCCGCCGCGCGCGCTGCCCGCCGCACCAGCGTTCGCACGACGTGCCCCTGCGTCAGCATTAGCGCCACCAGCGACCGCCCCACCAACCCCGACGCCCCCGAAACCAGCACGCACTTCGCCCCTCCCCGTGCGCCCATCTCCAAATCCGCCTTCGTCACCGCGTGCCGATACGCAAACATCCGCGTCAACTGCTTCCTCGTAAATCCCGCCCCGCCCCAGCGCCCGAGCGCGCCCAACGGCAGCCGATACCGAATCTCGTCTGTCAACACACACGCGTTTTCACCATCCGGCTCGACCGAGTGCAGATGCTCCCACTTCGCAAATGGCCCGCTCAGCAGCACGTCCCTAAACTGCCCCCCTTCCACGTAATCCCGATGCTCGATCTCCCACTTCGCCCACACCGGCCCGACTTTGGTCCGCAACGACACCCGCGCGCCGTCGCGAATCCCGCCCACATGCCGCGTCACCTCCACGCGCTCCCATGGCGGACACAACCGCGCAAACGCGCCCGGCCGCTCATGCCACGCAAACACCTCCGCCGCCGGCCGCTCGATCCGCACACTCCGCTTGAAAATCTCGTCCGGCATAAAGGTAGGGCGCGTTATCCTTAACGCGCCGGATTGCCTCCGCCCGCCCTTCGCCCCGGTCCACTTTTCCGTATCCGACACGCATCCGAACAAAACTTCACCTCATCCCACACCTTCTCCCACTTCTTCCGCCACGTAAACGGCCGCCCGCAAACCACGCATGGCTTCGTCGGCAGATCGGATTTTTTGCGCATCTTCGGCATGGTTTGGGTGATGTGATGAGATGTGATGCGACCTCTGCTGTGACCGCTCTCCGCTACAACGCCAACTGTTCATCCTCCGCCTTCGCCGCCGCTGGCGCTCCGCCATTCCCTCTGATCTCCTCCGCCCGCGCCT
This sequence comes from Opitutaceae bacterium, assembly GCA_025355125.1. Lineage (GTDB taxonomy): Bacteria > Verrucomicrobiota > Verrucomicrobiia > Opitutales > Opitutaceae > Tous-C4FEB. The sequence continues at coordinate 1,222 of JANXLP010000322.1, forward strand.
GGATCGCCACCCGATCCGCCGGCTTCAGCCGCGCGATATTTTTTACCTGCAACGCCATCCGCTGATTCTTCGCCAGCAACGGCTCATGCCGCAGCAGAAAATCCCAATACAGCGTCGTAAACGGACACGCGTCAGCCCCCACCGACTTCGCCGGGTCGAACCGACACCCCGCGCAATAATTGCTCATCCGGTCGATATACTTGCCCGTCGCCGCATACGGCTTCGAAGCCATGATCCCGCCGTCGCCATACTGCGACATCCCCAGCGTATTCGGCAGCTCCACCCACTCCACCGCATCCACGTAAACCGCGAGATACCACTCGTGGACTTTCTGCGGCTCCACCCCGAGCAGCAGCGTATAAAGCCCCGTCACCATCAGCCGCTGGATGTGATGCGCGTAACCATGCTCGAGCGTCTGTCCGATACTCTGCCGCAGGCAGTTCATCTCGCATTTCCCCGTCCAATAAAATTCCGGCAACTTCTCCTTCGCCCCGAGCGCATTCAGTCCCACATAGCGTGGCATGAACTTCCAATAAATCCCCCGCACGTATTCCCGCCACCCGAGGATTTGCCGGATAAACCCCTCCGCGCTCGCCAGGTGAACGTCCCCCGCGCGATACGCCGCCTCCGCCGCCGCCACCACCTCGCGCGGGTTGAGTAACTTCAAGTTCATCGCCGCCGAAATCCGCGAGTGAAACAGCCACGGCTCCTCCATCCACATCGCATCCTGAAACTGCCCAAAGTTCGCCAGCCGGTGCTTGATGAAATCCTTCAGGGTCGCCCGCGCCGCCTCCACCGTCACCGGCCACGCGAATTCCTTCAGCTCGCCCGGATGCTTGGCAAACCGCCGCGCCACCAGCTCGAGCACCGCCCGTGTCGTCGCATCCGGTTCGCTCAAAATCGGCGCGCGCAACTTCTCCCCCTTCGGCCCGCCCTTCGAAAAGCTCCCGCGATTGTCGTGATCGTAATTCCACTGCCCGCCTTCCGGCTCGCCTTTCTTATCGAGCAACACGCGATGCTTCCGCCGCACCTCCCGGTAAAAAAATTCCATCCGCAGCATCTTCCGTCCTTCGGCGTGCGCCGCGAAATCCGCGCGCGTTTGGAAAAAATGCCGGTCGTCCCGCACCTCCAGCGCCACCCCCGCCGCCTTCGCCGCCGCCGCGATACCTTCCTGCACGCGCCACTCGCCGGCCTCGGTCATGACGAGCCGCTCCGGCTTCAAAGCCGCCACCGCCCGCGCCAATTCTTCCGCGAGCGTCTGCGTGTTTCCCGCGTCCTCCAGCTCCGCATAATTCACGCGCCGCCCGAGCTTGATCTGCGCGTCGCGAAAATGCCGCATCGCGGCCAGAAACACCGCGATCCGCGGCTTACTCGTCCACACGTGCTCCGATTCCTCCACGACCTCCGCCATCCAGATCACGTCCCGCTGCGCGTCGAAATCATCCCACACCGCCGCCTCCGCATCGAGCTGGTCACCCAATACGATCACCAGTGATCGCACGCTTTTTCCTCCCGCTTTCGCCGCGCTCATGTTCCCGCCTCCAACTCAAGTTCGCCGGTCTCACTCTTCACCGCGCCGCCGCGCAATTCCTTAAACGCCTTGAGCGCCGCGTTCCGCGCCGTCGCATGGTTCACAATGGGCCCCGGATAATTCTTACCGAGCTCCACGCCCGCCCGCGCCAACACCGCCGCCGGCGCCTCCCACGGCGCGTGAATATGCTCCGCCGGCAGCTTCGCCAACTCCGGCACCCAGCGCCGCACATAGTCGCCGTCGCTATCAAATTTTACGCCCTGCAGCACGGGTGCAAACACCCGAAAATACGGCGCCGCATCCGCCCCGCACCCCGCGCTCCATTGCCAGCCCAACGTGTTACTTGCCAGATCCGCATCCACCAGTGTGTGCCAAAACCACGCCGCGCCGTGCGTCCAATTCAGCCGCAGGTGTTTTACCAAAAACGACGCCACCACCATGCGCACGCGATTGTGCATCCAGCCCGTGTGCCAGAGCTGCCGCATCCCCGCATCCACGATCGGATACCCCGTCAGCCCCCGCTGCCACGCGCGCAACTTCTTCCCGCCCGTATCTTCCGCCCAAGGAAACTTCTCGAACTCCGCCCGTAGCGGTTTCTCCGGCGTGTGCGGAAAATGAAACAACAGGTGGTGCGCAAACTCCCGCCAGCCGATCTCGCTCAGAAAAACCCGCGCCCCGTTGCTCGACGGAAACACCCCCGATTCCTTCGACCGCGCCTCTACCGCCGCCCACACCTGCCGCGGACTCAGTTCTCCAAAATGCAGCCACGGCGAAAGCAGCGAAGTCCCGTCGCGGTCCGGCAGATTCCGCGCGTCCGCATACGCGTCCATCGCGCGCCCCGTAAACTTCTTCAACCGCGCCGCCGCCCCCGCTTCGCCCGGTTGCCACGCCTCATAAAACCCCGCGTCCCATTTTGTCTTTGGCAACAGCCCCAGCTCCATCACCTCCAGCGACCGCGGCCACGCCGCGGGCGCCGCGATACTCGTCGCGCCAAACTTCACCACCGGCGCCACCGGCAACGTCAGACAATGCTTCCAATACGGCGTAAATACCTGAAACGGTTTCCCCTGTTTGTTCTGAATCGTATGCGGCTCAAACAGCAGCGCCCCGTTAAAACTCTTCGTCTCCACGCCGCCCGCGAGCAGCTCCGCCTTGACCGCCGCATCCCGCGCGATCACCGCCGGCTCATAGCGTCGGTTCCAAAACACCGCCCCCGCGCCCGTCGCTTTCACGAGCTTCCTCAGCACCTCCGCCGAGTCCCCGCGCGCAATCACGAGCCGCGATCCGCGCTCGCGCAGACTCGCATCGAGCGACGCCAGCGCCTGGTGCAGCCACCACCGCGAAGCCCCGCCCATCGGCCAATTTCCCTCGGCCGCATCGTCCAGAATATACATCGGCACCACCGCGCCCCCGCGCACCACCGCCGCGAAAAGCGCCGGATTATCCTGCAATCTCAGATCCTGCCGAAACCAGAGGAGCGTGGGGGTAACAGCCATGCGCCCGAAGAAGCGTCACCCCCGCCCGTTTGCAAGTCACGTAGGAGCAAATTTATTTGCGATCCAATCCAAGCCCGCGCCCCAAAGCCCGTCCCCTCAGCTCTCAACTCCTTCTTCCCCACCCGCAACTCACAGCGCATCCGTATAAAGCTTCTCATACCCCACCGTCGCGACCTTCCACGAAAAGTCCCGCGCCATCCCGTGCCGCTGCACCACCGCATACCGCGCCGGCTCACCGAAGAGCTGCACCGCCCGCCAAAGCGCATCGCGGAGCCCCGCCACACTCGGCGCGCACATCAGTCCTGAGCCCGTCGCCGGCGATTCGTCAGCATCAATCACCGTGTCCGCGAGCCCGCCCACGCGGCTCACGATCGGCACCGTCCCGTAAACCTGCGAATACATCTGGTTCAGCCCGCACGGCTCAAACAGCGACGGCATCACAAAAAAATCGCTGCCCGCCTCGATCAGATGACTCATTGCCTCGTCGAGCCGCGCGCTCAAAAAGATTTTCGTGGGCGCCTGCGCCGCGAGCGCCTGCAACTCCGTTTCCATCCGTTTGTCGCCCGAGCCCAGCACGATCAGCTTCACATCCTGCTCGAGGAAGAACGCCTGATTCGCCAGCAACAGGTCGATGCCCTTCTGCTCCGTGAGCCGGCACACCATCCCGAAGACTGCGCCCTTAAACTTCACGTCCATGCCCGCGCGTTTTAACAGCTCCGTCCGGCACGCCGCCTTCCCTTTCATGTCCGCCGCCGAGTAGCGCGCCGGCAACAGCGCATCCGTCGCCGGATTCCACACCGCGTCATCCACGCCGTTGAGCAACCCGGAAAGATCTTCCAACCGCGTCTGGATGACACCGTCCAACCCGCAGCCAAATTCCGGCGTCTGGATCTCCTGCGCATAACGCGGGCTCACCGTCGTCACGCGATCCGCAAACAAAATGCCGCCCTTCAACAGGCTGATCTGCGCGTAATATTCGATGCCGTCGATATTGTTGAGTTCCTCCGGGAGATTCGTCCGCGCAAACGTCGCCGCCGGAAACAACCCCTGATAGGCGATGTTGTGGATCGTGAACACCGTCTTCAGCGCCAGCGTCGCGCCGTGCCGCCGCTCCGTCTCACGCACCAGCAACGGCAGCAGCGCCGCCTGCCAGTCGTGCGCATGCACGATGTCCGCCTGCAACTCCGCCACGCGCATCGTCTCGACGACCGCCTTGCAGAAGAAAATGAACCGGTCCGCGTTGTCCTCGAAATCCCGCTCCCCGTTCCCATACGGCGCCCGCCGGTCAAAAAACTCTTCGCGGCAGACCAGGTAAACCGTGAGATTTTTCCGCGGCGAAAACGCCCGCACCTCGCCCGACATGAACTGGTCGCCCATCTCGATCTTCAACCGCAGCTTCAGTTCCGCCTTCGCCGCATCGGGATGTTCGCGCGCCACCCGGTAGCCCGGCAGAAACACCGAAACCTCATGCCCCTTGTCCGCCAGTGCGCCCGTCAGTGCTCCGACCGCATCCGCCAAGCCGCCGGTCTTGATGTAGGGGAACAGCTCGCTGGCTGCGTGAACGATTTTCATCGCCCGACCCTGCACGCCTCCGTTTCGTAGGCCAACTAGAAAGCTCGGACGCTCCGACATGCAGCGCCACCCATTCTTAACATGACCCTTCGTGAACGCCTCCTCGCCAAATTAGGTGAGCCCGATTATCGCCCCGCCAATAATTTCATTCTCAGCCGCCTCCTCGGCCTGAACAAAAAGCTGAGCGCCACGCTCGCCAGCGAGATCCGCCAGCTCGTCGCCGCACGCGAAGTGCGCCTCGTCGATGGCGGCCGCGTCGAACTCGCCGGCCGAAAGCCGTCCGCCAAACCGGCCAAGAACCCCAACGAGTCCGGCCGCTCGTCCTCCGATGCCGGCCCGGCGCGCCCCACCGACCCACGTCAGCCATCCCCAAAATCGACCGCGAAGCCCGATCTCAAGGGGCGCTTCAAAGCCCACGTCGAAAACAACAAGGTCTCCGCCCGCCCGATCTTCCAACCCGCTCAACGCGGCCCGCAAGGCGATCCCTTCTCTCCCACTTCCTCTGCGCCAGCACCCGCGCCCGCCCACGGCAAATCAGCCCCGGCCAATTCCGCCCCACTTAAAAACTTCAAAGGCAAATCTGCGAAGCAGTCAGGCCCGGTCTCCTCGTCCCGCGCATCCGCGCCCGCCCGCTCTAACCAAAAGCCCACGCCCGCCTCGACCGTCCCCGATCCCAACGAACTCTACGGGCGCATCCAATTCCGCGGCGGTGGCTCCGCCTTTGTCATTCTCGCCAACGCCCCTACGGGCCCCGACACGCCCGCGATGCAGATTTCGCCCGACGATACCGGCGTCGCACTCCCCGGTGACACCGTCGCCGTCCGCGCCTATCCCGGCGCCACCGGTCGCCGCCCGGGCGAGACCGTCGGCCGCGTCACGCGCATCATCACACGCGAAAAACTCTCCGTCGTCGGCAACGTCGTCCGCTCCGGCCGCAACTTCATGGTCGCCCCCGACGACCCGCGCTTCGTCCAGCCAGTCCTCCTCTCGCCGTCTGCCGTCGAGGTAAACGCCGGCGACAAGGTCGTCGTCAAACTCGACGACTGGACCGACCGCCGCAAACCCCTCACCGGCGTCGCCACCGCCCGCCTCGGCAAAACCCACGAGCCCCGCGCCGAGCTCCTCGGCATCTACGAGAAATACAACCTCGCCACCAGTTTCCCCGCCGACGTCGAACGCGAGGCTGCTCTCCTCCCGGATAAAGTCCCCGCCAAGGATACCGCCGGCCGTCTCGACTATCGCGAACGCCCCGTCTTCACCATCGACCCCGACGACGCCAAAGATTTCGACGACGCCCTCTCCTACGAAATCACGCCCGACGGCGAGACCAAGATCGGCATCCACATCGCCGACGTCTCCAGTTACGTCCGCCCCGGCACCGCCCTCGACCGCGAAGCCGAAGCCCGCGGCAACTCCACCTACCTCGTCGGCACCGTCATCCCGATGCTGCCGGAAAAACTTTCCAACGGTCTCTGCTCGCTCGTCGAGGCGCAGGACCGTCTCTGCAAAGCCGTCTTCCTCACCTTTTCCAAGACCGGCAAACTCACCGCGACCGCCTACGCCAACACCGTGATCCGCTCCCGCAAGCGCCTCACTTATAAACAAGCCTACGCGTTCCTCTTCACCGACGATCTCCAAAAAATCCGCGCGCTCCCACTCCCCGCGAAACACCAGACCGGCTCCACCGGCCGCGCCCTCAGCGAACTCTCCGACGCCGAACTCACCGATCTCCAGACGTGGATTCGCGCCCTTTGGAAAATCGCCAGCCGCCTACGATCCGACCGCATGGAGCACGGCAGTCTCGACCTCGACATGCCCGAGACGAAAATCTTTGTGGACAAAGAGGGCTACGCCGACCGCCTCGAAAAAATCGAACACGACGAAAGCCACCAGCTCATCGAAGAGTTCATGCTCGCCGCCAACGAGGCCGTCGCCCGCCTTACCCGCACGCAAAAATTCCCCTCGCTCTACCGCGTGCATGACGACCCAGACGCCGAGCGCCTCGGCGAATTCCGCCAGCTTTTGGAAACATTCAAAATCACCGTCGGCGATCTTTCCAACCGCAAGGAAGTCACCCGCCTCCTCAAGATTCTCGCCGAGCACCCGCAGGGTTACACGCTTCGCACGCAGCTCCTCCGCAGCCTGCAAAAAGCCGTTTATCGGCACACCCACGACGGCCACTACGGCCTGCATAAAAAGGACTATACCCACTTCACGTCGCCGATTCGCCGCTACGCCGATCTGATCGTCCACCGCGTCGTCCAGCACTACCTCGTGAAGCACGAGGGCTACGCGCCCCAGCCCGGCCCCGATGCCATGCACAACGCCGCCGGCATGGAACGCCTCGGCGAACACATCAGCCTCATGGAGCAGAACTCCCAACAGGCCGAACGCGAGAGCGTGAAGATCAAGATCCTCGAATTCTTCGAGCGCGAGTTGGACAAGAAGCCCCGCACCCGTTTCGCCGCCGTCATCACCGACGTCCGCCGCAACGGCTTCTTCGTCGAACTCATCGAGTCGATGACCTTCGGCTTCATCTCCGCCGATTCACTGGGGGAAGATTTCTACACCTTCGACGAATCGACGCACACGTTGAGCGCCCGCCGCTCCAAGAAGAAATACACCCTCAACGCCCGCCTCGACGTGGTCGTGGACAAAGTGGACCGCTTCAAACGCCTCATCGACTTCCGCCCCGCCGACTGAGTCGGCGGGACTTCCGCCCGCCCTTTCCTTCTGCGGTCCCGCAAAAGATTCCGCCCGCGCCTTGCCTCCCGGGCATCTGCGCGTCCGTTAAACTCCGCCCACCTTTCGCATCCCACTGCCACCGCCATGTCCCACTACACCTTCTCCGCCAACTTCCGCGCCATCTATGATCGCGCCGCCGCCCGCTTCGCCAAGGGCGGCGCAACCGCCGCCAATCTTCTCGCTGCCGCCGACGTCGCCTTTCTCGCTGCCAACGGCATCACACCCCAACATCTCTTCGATTACGTGGACGATCTCGCCAACTACGGCGAACCCAGTTTCGACCAAGCTCACGGCATCGAGCTCGTTCGCCGCGATTATTTTCTCAACGCACAGGACGGCCGCCCTTCGTCGGTCACCCTCGACGTCGCGACCATGCCTGCCAAGTCCGAAGCCGTTCGCGGCATCACCT
>JANXLP010000328.1 GCA_025355125.1 Opitutaceae bacterium
CACCGATGCCGGCGTGGAGTCGATCTTCCATCAGATGGCGCTCGAAGGTCTCACAACCGCAGCCTACTCGGCCGGCTTTTTCCACCAGTTCGGCGCGGGCGTCACCCGCGAGGTTGAGATTGGACTGAAATCTTCGCGCGCGGAGCAGGAGGCGCATGTGCTCACCGCGCTGGCGGCGTTGCGCAGCGGAGAGTTCGACTGCGCCTTTGGCCATCTGATCTATACGGATGCTATCGCGCATGAAGAAGGCGTGGGCACATCCCGCTACAACGATGCGTTTCGGCAAGCCGACGCGCTTATCCCAAAAATTCGCGCCCAGCTCCCACCGGGCGCGACGTTCGTGGTGATGGGCGACCACGGGCACGACGTGAAGGGCCGTCACGGCATCGGCCTCAACGTGCCCACGCTCGGCGTATATGTCGGTCCGCGTTTCCGACAGGGAATCAATATCGGTGCCACCTCCGTGATGAGCCATCGCTACCTGCTGAGTCAGGCACTCGGCCTGCCCATCACGACGGCGGCTTACACCGGCGACATTCTGCCCGCAGCCCTCAATCTGCAAAAGGTGTCGCTCCCGGAATTGGTCGCGGGTGTGGCGTCGATCCGCAGCGGCGGCGGCTCTTGGCCCATCTGGATCTACCTCAGCTTTTTTGCCACCGTCTGGTTCAATCTCGTCTGCCGCCCATCCAGTCCGCTCAGTTTTTCCCACGGGCGCGCCCTGAGTCTGTGGATCGGAATCGCCCCGCTGTTGCTGCACGGCACCTGGCAGCTGGTGAGTGCGGGCGCCGTCACCGCAACTCTGCTGTTGCTGCTGGCATGGCGAGTCTCCGCATCGCGCCTGCTGCGCTGGATCGCTCTGCCGACTGTGATCGGCCTCTTGTTCCAAGTCTGGGGACGCACGTTGACGGTCGCCCGGCCGTGGCTGGATCAACTCCCGCTCGGCGCGCTCCTCGTTTACTGGCTGATCGTGGCAGTCGCCGGCGCACTCCTTGCCACGCGGCGGCGCCGTCCATGGATCGTCGCGGTGGTATTTGCCGTGCCCGCGTTTCCATTTCATCCGGTTTATCACACCTACGGTTTCCCCGGAACGCTCGCACCGCTCCTCGCGTGCTGGTTTTTATTCTACGCGGTCTCGGTCGCGCGCGATGGCGGATTCTCCGCCGGACCGGCACAAGGTCGGCTAGTCGGAATCGCCGCCGCACTTTTCCTGATGCTGCAACCGCTCGCGAGCAGCGCGACGGTCGCCGGCGCATTTGATCACTGGCAATCGCTGGTGCCCGGCTGGGACATCGCCAACTGGCAGTATCTCATCATCCCCGCCGTGTTGGCCAAAATCCTTTTGTTCTTCCCCCGTCGCCCCGGTTGGCCGGCCCTGCTTTTGGGCGTTGGCCTGATCGTGCTGGTGCAGGTGCTGGAAAGCCGCGTTTGGGGCCCTAATTTTTATGTGCGTCGCCGCTTGGGGATCATCCTGCTCGCCGGCTGGGCTGCGGGCACGTGGTGGCGGCGACCGGAAGCGCGCCTGTGTGGCCTGGCTTTTCTATTTTTGCTCTACTTCAGCTTCGTCGCGCTGACACCGCGTAATTTTGGGGAAACCGCCCTCATGATCGGCGCGCTGATCCTGTGCGCACAATGCGTAGTGTGGTTTCCGCAGAAAGAAAATGCCTCCGCAGATCGTCTTGTGCTCACCCTGTTCGGATTGATGATCGCGGGTTGGGCCAGCATGCGCTGGTCGGGCACGCAGCTGGAGTGGCACGCCATCTACGAATGGGCGTCCGCCACCACCGTCGAGAAACAGGTCGGTTGGTTTGTGCCCTGGATAGCGATGAAAGGTCTCGTGCCGTGGGTGATCATCCTGTGGGCGTTGCGTGAACGACTCGGTCCGCTCGCGCCACTTCCCGCCTACCCGCTGATGGCGCTATTTTGTGCAAAAATTCTCGCGCTGTTTATGATCACCATCGGCATGGGCGGACGGGACACCTACAACCGCAACTACCTCGAGACCGCCTCCGTCGTCGCCGTTCTCATCATGCTCTATCTGGGCGTCATCTTCCTTCCCAAGGTATGGCCGCAACCGATGGCGGCCAAAACTCCATGAACCCGGAAGGCATTAACATTATAGAGCCGTGGTGGACACGCCCACCGGCGCGCCGCACGCGCATCTTCGTGGCAGTCCTTTTGGGTGCCGTGGCGGCGGCCGTCTTCTGGGCGCACACCACGTGGGGCCCGATGTATGTCCGCGGAAAGTCGGGCGACCTCGCGGGCCCGCTCGAAGGCGCCCGACGCATCCTCGCGGGCCAGCATAATATTTACGCCCAGCCTTACGCGCCCTACGCGTCACAATATGCCCTCTCCTACCCGCTCACCGCGTCTTTCCTCGTGCTGCCCCTGGCGCCGCTGCGACCGCAGACTGCGGCGATGCTTTTCGTCGGCGTCACGACGGCGATCTCCGCTTACGTGCTCTCGCGCCGTCGGCTCGACGAACTGCTGCTCTTCGCCTCGGCGCCCGCCGTCTTTGCCTGGTGCTGGGCGCAATGGGCTCCTTTGCTGCTGATCCAGGGAATCGCCGCGTGGACCGTGGTGCTCGGCATCGGCAAGCCCCAGGTCTGCGCCGTGATGTTTGCCTACCGTCCGAGTTGGCGCGGTGCGGCCCTCGCGATTATCGCCTTTCTCGCGACGTTGCTGTGGTCGCCCACCTGGCCGCTCGACTGGCTGCGCGGCTCGATCCGCACGGCTGGCGAGGTGGCCGAGCATTCGGGCGCACTCTTTGCGCCGGGCGGATTTCTGTTACTGCTGGCCGTGCTGAAATGGCGCGACCCCCGCGCGCGCCTGCTCCTCGCACTGACGATCATCCCCAACCGCCTCTGGTTTTATGATCAGCTTTTTCTCGGCCTTGTGCCGGAAAACACCCGGCGGCGCATCGTCTGGGTGCTGTGCTCCTGGGTTGCGGCCGCAAGTTGGGCGATCGCCAGGCAGGTCACCGGCGACGAGGCGCGCGTCGCCCTTGAGGCGCTGATCATCGCGCTGATCTACGGCCCTGCGCTTATTTTTGTGCTGAAGCCGGCTCCCGGGGTTGTCCCGCCAGCAGCCGGGCCGACCGCCACAGAATCCAGCCCAGCAAAATCACCAGCGTGAGATTGCGCAGATTCAACACGAGCACTGCCTCCCACGGCATCGTGATCTTCGCATAGGCGTAATCATAGACGCGGTAGAACTGGGTCAGCACGAGTGCCGTCACGTAGAGCGCACTCATCGGCACCCAACCCCGCGCTCGCTCCGCCAAAGCCGGGACCAGCGGCGTAATCCATAGAAGATAGTTGAAGCAAAAAACTTTACTCGTGAGCACCAGCCCGAGCAGCAGAACCAGCGTCAGGATGGGCAACGCCGCATCGGTCACTGGCCCGCGGGCTCGGACCGACCACACCCGCCATGCCACCCAGCCGACGAGGCCAAGCCACACCATCGGAAACAAAATCCGGATCAGCGGCGTGTAAGGCGTCACCAAATGATACGACCCGAAATTATACTCGGCCGTGACTGGGCCCAAAAAACTCCGTCCCGCCTCCAACACCCCGGCCCAGGTGCTCTCGATCTGGACGCCGCGCTGCATGTGAAAGGTATAGCTCGCGAGATACCCGTCGCCCCAGCGATGCACGCTCAACGCATGGAGGCTGCCCAGCGTAAAAACAAAGCCCGCGCCGAGACACCAAGCATCGCGCCAACGCGGCCGCGAGGCCGCAAATATCAGCGTGATGCCTGCGGCCGGCAACAACGCGCCCGGCACCATCTTCACCAGCACGCCCACGGCGATCAGGCTACCACAGGCAACAAACCACCCGGGCGCGCCCTCACGCCAGCCCCGTCGAAACAACATCCACGCAAGCACGCAGATCAGCGCCACCGCCTGATCCAAGTGCCCGGCCACATAGGGGCCAAACGCGATCAACATCAGCAGCGACCACCACAGCACGCGGGCCAGCTGACGCACCGAGCCATCGCCGACCATCCGCCACGCCCCCAGCACGGCTCCCATGTAAATCAATCCCGTCCACAGCACGAAGCACGGCAGGTAAATCTCGTAGCTCGAACTCAGCAGCGCGGGCGGAACCATCAGCAGCACCTTGCCCGGCTGGTATTCGATGGGCACATCGCGGTAGGCCAAAAGGTGACCTTGCGCGGGATCATTACTCGGACGCCTGGGGTCGCGCCCACGCCAAAATATTTCCGCGTAACGGTGGTAAAGTTGCACCTGCTCGTGCACTCCGAAGTAGAGGCTGGCTGTGCCCCACACGCCGCCGCGCGCCACCACGGCACTCGCCGTCCGCGGCTCGCCGCTCGATCCTAAAATCCGCGTCAGCTCCGCGTCGGAAAGCTGCAGCTGACACAGACCGAACAAATAAATGAGGTGCAGCAAGAGCGCGAGCTGCGGACCACGCGCACGCCAACATGAAGCCGCCGGTGCAGCTGCCGAATTCATGGCTGTTTATCGTGGTGATTCGTCACGGTATCGCCGCCGATCTTTGCCGCCGACCGCTCCCGCCACACGCGGTTGTTTTCGATGAGATACGACCACGTATTGATATTTTCCCAGAGTCGCCGGACCTCGCCCGCGGTAAACGGCGAACCCTCCAGTCCGGCGCGCACGTCCGCGATGGGCGCAAACGCCGACCGCGTCCAAAAGAGTTCCGGGTGATCCCGCCGCATGAGCAAAGACCAGCCGTCACGATCCAACCGATAACCCTGTCCACTGATAGCAACGGCCGTGCGCTGATCTACCGGGATGTCTGCAAACAGGTTCGTGCCCATTGAAACCGTCGGCGCGTGATCGCCCACGATATCGAGCAGCGTCGGCATGAGATCGACGTGACTGCTCGGAAACGTTTCGACGCGCGGCACGGGACCGATGAGCGCCGTAGGCCCGGCGATCAGCGCCCCGGTCCAGACGACCGCGTTGTTGGGCAGCCCGCGCATCTCGGGCGGCACGACATCGCCCGCGACGTCGCTATGATCACCCACGATGATGATGAGGCGCGGGCGACCAGGCCGGCGCGCGTCGAGAAAGTCGAGCACACGGCCGATTTGTGCATCGAGATTTCGTAGCACGATGCGGTAACGCCGGCGCGGGTCGGACTCGGCGGCGGCGGCGCGCACCGTTTCGGGCGCAAGCTTGGTCTCGCCATCGAGGGTGTAGGGTTCGTGCGTGCCCGCGGTGGCGACGTAGGCGAATAGCGGCTGCTTCGGGCGATCCCGATCATGCGCGCCGACCTCGGAAATCAGTTGGTCCATCAAAGCATCATCGGCGAGTGGATGCATGATGACGAAATGACCTGCAGGCGCAGCGAAGCGAATGCGGTCATACCACTTGTTGGCCCAAAACAGCTGGTTATCGAAACTCGGATTCG